>NZ_JBVJVK010000066.1:0-41918 GCF_055603705.1 Actinosynnema sp. NPDC037264
CCCCCCCCCCCCCCCCCCCCCCCCCCCCCCCCCCCCCCCCCCCCCCCCCCCCCCCCCCCCCCCCCCCCCCCCCCCCCCCCCCCCCCCCCCCCCGCACCTGCGGTGCTCACAGCCGGTCGACGAGCTGCCGCACCTGGTTGGACGGGATCGCGAAGCCGATGCCCACGCTGCCCGCCTCGCCGCCGTCCGACGCGGGCGAGTAGATCGCCGAGTTGATGCCGATCACCCGGCCCGCCGAGTCGACCAGCGGCCCGCCCGAGTTGCCGGGGTTGATCGACGCGTCGGTCTGGATCGCCTGGTAGCTGACCGTCGAGGAGCCGCGGCGGCCGGTCGACGTGCCCGGCACGGTGACCTCGCGGTCGAGCGCGCTGACGATCCCCGACGTCACGGTGCCCTGGAGGCCCTCCGGCGAACCGATCGCCACGACCTCGTCACCGATCTTCACCTGATCGGAGTCGCCGAACGTCGCCGGCGTCAGCCCGCTCACGCCCGACGCCTGCACGACCGCCAGGTCGCTCGACGCGTCGGCGCCCACCACGGTGGCGTCCACGGTCCGCCCGTCGCTCAACGTCACCGTCACCTTCTGCGCGCCCGCGACCACGTGGTTGTTGGTCAGGATCCGCCCGTCCGGGGTCAGCACCACCCCGGAACCGAGGCCCTGCCCCTGCGCCGACACCACGTTCACCTGCACCACGCTCGGCAGCACGCGCGCCGCGACGCCCGAGACGTCCAAAGCGGACGACGCGTTCCGCGCGACCTGGCCGCCGCTCACCGGCGCCTGCGCGGTGGACGAGGCGTTCAGCGCGCCGACCACCCCGCCGGTGGCGCCACCGACCAGGGCGGCGACCAGCGCCGCCGAGGTCACGACCGCACCGGTCCGACGCCGCCAGAACGGCGCCCGCTCCTGCAACGACCCGCTCACGGCGGGGAAGTCCTCTGTCGTCATGGCCCCAGGCTCGTCCCCGACCCTATGCGCAGCCTGAGCGCCGGGTCAGGACTTGCCAAGAATCCCGCGGACGTCGTCGGCCGTCAGCAACGCCGACCCGAACAGCGGACCCTGCGCGCCCGTCACGCCCAGCTCCACCAGCCGCCGCGCCTCGAACTCCGTGCGCACGCCCGCCGCGTACAGCGGCAGCCCCAACGTGCGCGACCACGTGAGCAGCGCCACGGCCGCGCTCTCCTCGATCCGGCCCGCGCCCTCCGCCAGCCCGTACACCGGCGAGCCCTGGAACTTCACCGCGGTCAGCGGTATCCGCCGCAGCCGGTCGATCGGCACGTTGCCGCCGCCGACCTGGTCGAGCACCAGCCGCACGCCGTCCTCGGCCAGGTACGTCAGCTCGTCGACCTGGTCGTCGTTGATCAGCGCGGGCAGCTGCTCGCCCAGCTCGAACTGCAGCAGCCGCGCGGGCAGCCCGCCGTCGCGCAACGCCCGCCGCACGGTCGCCACCAGCTCCGGCTCCTGGCACTCCCGGGCGGTCAGGTCCATGCTCAGCACGGGCGCGGCGTCGCCGAACTCGGCGTGCCAGCGGCCCGCGTCGGCGCACGCCCGCGCGATGGCCCACTGGCCCAGCCGGGCCGCCATCCCGGTGCACGTCGACAGCGACACCAGCTCCTGCGGGTCGAGCACGCCCTCCGTCGGGTGGTCCCACCGCAACCGCGCCTCGACGGCCAGCAGCGCGCCGTCGGCCAGCGAGTGCACCGGCTCGTAGTCGACCCGGAACTCGCCCTGCTCCAGCCCGCCCGCGATGGACGCCGCCAACCGCATCCGGGCCCGTTCCCGCTGGTCGCGCTCCTTGTCGTAGAGCGCCCACTGCGCCTTGCCGTCGTCCTTGGCCCACCGCACGGTCAGGTCGACGCACCGCAGCAGCTCGGCCGCGTCCGCACCGCGCGCGGGCCGCACCACGATGCCGACGCTGGCGGTCACGCCGATGCCGTCGTCGCCCACCCACACGGGTTCGGCGAACCGCTCGACGGCGGACTCGGCGAGCGTCACCACCGTGCGCACGTCCGCGGGGTCGCGGATCAGCACGGCGAACTCGTCCGGCCCGATCCGGGCCAGCTGCCCGACCCCGTCGAACACCGACCGCAGGTGCCCGGCGACCGCGGTGAGGATCCGGTTGCCGACCTCGTGCCCGTAGGCGTCGTTGACCACCCGGAAGCCGTCGAGGTCGAACACGACCAGCGCGAGCGTCGCGGGGCCGCGGGAGCCGACCGCGCCCTCCAGCCAGCCGACGAACTGCGACCGGTTCGCCAGGCCGGTCTGCATGTCGTGCAGGCTCTGCCGCACCAGCTGGGACTGCAGCGCCCGGACCTCGTCCAGGCTCTCGATCATCGTGACGTAGAAGGCGGGCGCGCCGTCGTCGTCGCGCAGCAGGGCGAGGGCGATGAGGACGTTGACCAGCTCGCCGTCGGCGCGGACCAGCCGGGTCTCGCTGCGCACGTGCTCGTGCCCCGCGTGTAAGAGCTGGGCGGCGCGGGAGATCACCTCGCGCTCGTCCGGGTGGACCAGGTCGCGGCCGAGCGTCCCGATCAGCTCCTCGGCGGTGCGGTCCACCATCGCGAGCATGGCGTCGTTGCAGTCGAGGATCACGCCTTCGGCGTCGGAGACCGCGATGGCCAACGCCGAGGTCCGGAACACGGCGCGGAACTTCGCCTCACTCGCCCGGACCGCGGATTCGGTCGACCGGGTGGATCTCAGCTCGTGGTGCTGTTCCTGCTCGTCCAGCGTGCGTTGGCACAGCGCGTCGGTGAACCCGGCGGCGAGCGCGCCCAGGGCGGCCATCAGGCGGCCGGGCTCGACGTCGGCGGCCAGGTGTTCGCCGACGAACGCGAGCGTGCGCTCCAGCGTCTCGGAGGCCGCCAGGCCGTGCTCGACCAGGCCGCGGCCGACCTCGCGCGCCGTCGCGGTCGACCCGTCGTCGCGGACGGCGGCGCGCAGGGTGGCGGTGAGCCTGGTGAGGAGGTCCTCCAGCCGTTCGTCGGGCTGCTCGTCGGGAGCGCCGGAGGACGCGTCGGACGGGACCGCGGACGGCGCGATGGCGGCGGCCCACTCGCGTGCGAAGGCGACCCGGGGTTGGCCGGGCTCGTCACCGAGTCTCGCCGCGTCTGCCGTCGTCATTCGGCTCTGGGTGCCATTCGTCGCTCCGACATGCGAATTCCCCGACTATTGTCACTCGAATGGGTTAATGCGGACCGTGGGTCCCGGTCAGCTTACTTCCCACCGGTCGGCGTTCGGCAAGACGATCAGCGCTTCTCTTCAGCGGGGCGTGATCTCGGGGGCGGCTTGACCTCTAGTAAACCTGAGGTTTTAGCGTCGGGTCCATGGCTGTCACTGTGTTGGGCTTGGGGGAGATGGGGAGCGCGCTCGCGGCGGCGTTCCTCGACGGCGGGCAGCGGACCACGGTGTGGAACCGCTCTCCGGGCAAGGCGGACGCGCTCGTCGCCAAGGGCGCGGTGGGCGCGTCGACGGCGGCGGAGGCCGTGGCCGGTGGTGATCTCGTCGTGGTGAACGTGAAGGGCAACGACGCGGCGCGGTCGATCCTGGCGTCGGCCGGGTCGTTGGCGGGGCGGGTGGTGGTGAACCTGACCGACGGGACGTCCGGTGAGGCGCGTGAAGTGGCTTCGTGGACCGTAGAACGGGGTGCGGAGTACGTCCACGGGCAGATCATGACCATCGCGCCGGCGATCGGTCACCCGGATTCGGTGTTGTTCTTCGGCGGTGACGAGGGCGCTTATAAGCGCTACCGCGACGTGTTGTCGTTGTTGGGTGGTGGCGGGAAATTCCTCGGGGACGACGCGGGCGCGCCGGCGCTGTTCGGGCAGGCGATGAACGGCACGATGTGGGGCACGCTCAACGGGTTCCTGCACGCGGCGGCGTTGTTGTCGAGCCAGGGCGTGGAGGTGAAGCGGTTCGTGGAGGAGGCAGCGGCGTCGTTGACCGGGCTGCTCGGCTACCTGCCGTCGTTGGCGGAGGAGGTGGACCGGGGTGAGTACGCGGTGCCGTTCGGCGCGTTGAAGCACCACCTGCCGGCCGTGGACGACCTGGTGCGGGAGAGCCGGGAGCGGGGGATCGACGTGGAGTTCCCGTCGTACACGCAGCAGTTGCTGCGTGCCGTGGTCGAGGACGGGCACGGTGACGACAGCTACTCGCGGGTGGTGGAGCGGTTCCGGGCCGGGTCGACCGCGTCCTGAGCGTTGGACTCGGTGGTCCTGAGCGTCGGACACGCGAGGACCTGAGCGTGGGGCACGCGGGGCCTGGAGGTTCGACACGCGGGGCCTGGAGGTGGGCTCACGGGGGTGAGTCCGCAGTCCAGGCCCCGCGTGCGGTCAGGAGACGGTGGAGAGGACCGAGGCGATCCGGGTGGCGATGCGGTCGTTGTCGGTCGGGGCGAGGCTGAGCCAGCCGTCCTCGTGGACCATCAGGTAGCGGCCCTGGGGGGTGTCGAACCACGTGATCAGGGCGCCGGCCCGCTCACGGCGGTAGCCGCCGCCCACGCTGACCCCGAACTGGCCGCCCGCGACCCGGCTCGCGGCCAGCTCGCTGACCGCGGTCGCGTCCTCGCGCGAGAGCCCGGCCTTCTGCAGGGCCTCCCGCTCGTCCAGCTCGCCGCTGCCCCACGGGTCGTCGCCGTCGTCGTCCGCCTGCTCGTCCTGCAGCGCGACGGCCGCGTTCAAGGTCTCCAGCCGCAGCGACAACGCGCTGCCCGGCCCCGCGGACCCGTCCGGCAGCACCTCGACGATCGACCTGGCCAACGCCGTCGGCCGGATCTCCAAGACCCCGATGGAGCCGCTGTCGATCACCGCCAACGCCGCCCGCTGCCCGTCGGACACGGCCACCGCCCGCACCGACCGGTCCACGTGGGCGATCGCGTCGACGGCCACCTCGTGGTCGCCGAGCAGCCGGAGCAGCGCCACCAGGCGCGGGTCGGGCTCGCCGTACGCGGCGAGCACCTCCTCCCGCAACCGCTTGCGCTCCTCCTCGGAGTCGCCGAGGCTCGGCACGTCCAGCGGGTAGGGCAGCCGGCCGAGGTCGAGGTGGTGCCACAGCACGTCCAGCTCTCGCGGCGTGAGCACGAACTCGGGGTCGATCACGGCTGGTCGCCCTTCTTCTTGGGCTTGGCGCCACCGATCACCGACGGGGGCAGGTTCTCACCCGGCACCTCGAAGATGTCCTCGCCGCGGATGTACGCCGCGGCGCGGTGCTCCTTGTCCTCGCCGCCCTGACCGCCCGCGCCGGCGCCGCCCATCGGCGCGCCACCGGCCATCGGGGTCCCCGCCGCCGCGCCGCCGGGACCGAAGCCGCCGACGGGCATCGGGCCGCGCGGGCCCGCGTTGCCGATCGCGCCGGTCGAGCCGCCCGCGGCCAGCGAGCCGCCGCCACCCGCGCCGCCGGAACCGGTCGGGCCGAAGCCACCGGCGCCACCACCGCCGCCGAAGCCGCCGGGGGGCATGCCACCGCCGGGCATCCGCGCGCCGGGCACGCCGCCACCACCGCCACCGCCACCGCCGCCGGGCATGCCGGGCAGCGGGGGCGTGCCGGGGCTGCCGGCCGGGACGTAGGTCGGCGGCTTCACGCCGGGCGGCAGGGTGCCGCCACCCTGGCGGGGCGCGGTGTTCGGGTTGGCCGGCTGGTACGGCGGCACGTACCCGCTGCCGCCGGGCGGGGTGTAGCCGCTGTTGGCCGGCGGCGTGTAGGTGTAGTTGCCACCACCGGACGGCGGGGTGTACGGGTTCGCCACCGGCACCTGGGCCGCCGCCGCGGCGGCCGTCGTGCCCTCGGGCCGGTACATCGGCTGCGGGCTCGACGGCATCGACGGAGCCGTCGGCGCCGACGCGCCGCTGGCGTACGTGCCGCTGCCGTACGACCCGGGGGCCGTCTGGTAGGACGCCGCGGCGGGCGAGTACCCGCCCGGCTGCGTGGCGGGCGTCGACTGCGACGGCTGGTAGGCCTGCGCCGGCTCCATCGGCCGCAACGCCTGCATCTGCTGCGCCGGCTGCGTCGCCGTGTACGCCGAGGGGGCCGTGGCGCCGCCCGCGCCGCCGACGCTGTCCGCCGCCGCGCCCGCCAACGTGGCGGTCGACGTGGCCCGCATCAGCGCGACCTGCGGCTCCTCGGTGCGGCCGGTGACCGGGTTGAACGGCGCGCTGAACTGCGGCGTGGTCTGGTCGACCGCCTGCGACTCGCGCTCCATCGTGCTCATGACCGTCACGGCGTGCTCGTGCAGCGCCCGCGCGTGCTCGTTGGCCGCCTGCACGTCCGCGGCGGAGCTGGCCAGGCCCTGGATGCCGCCCGCGGTGAACACGCCGGTGGCCTGGTCCCAGTTGAACTCGACCGGCTCGGGCATGCTGGCCCGCGCGTTCTCCATGATCTGGCTCTCGTCCTGCACCCGCTTGCCGACCTCGACCGCGGTCTCGGCGGTGTGCGTGACCCAGTCGGCCAGGCCCTTGATCGCCAGTCGCGCCGCGTCGGCCGCGTCGCCCGTCCAGCCGGACTCGCTGACCGCGACCCGCTCGTTGATCAGCCGCGCGGCCTCGGTGAGCTCGGTGCCGAACTGGCCCCACTCCGCGCCGATCTCGCCCGTCTGACCGGGGTCGTTGTTGTTGTGCACCGCCTCGTACAGCTCGCGGTGCGACCGGGACGCCCAGTTCTGGGTGTCGGTCAGGACCAGGTCGATCTCCCGCTCTTCCCGGGCCAACCGCCTCGCCTCGTCGGCCCGCAGTTCCACGCGCTCCGTCGCCATCGTCGCCAGCCCCCTAGTTCCCGCTCAGCTTGCGCAGCTCGACGCTGCTCTCGTCGTCGACGGCGGTGAAGTTGCGGATCGCGTTCTGCACCGAGTCGTGCGTCTGCTGGAGCACCTCGCGGTAGGCCGTCATCACGGCCACGAACGACCGAGGGTCGCCGTCCGCGCGGGCCTCGAACTTCTGCGCCAGCCGGTCGCCGACGGGGTTGCGGCCGATGGGCGCGGGACGGGCCAGCCGGCCGGCGCGCTCCAGCCACGAGTCGACCTGGTCCATCTGCTCCAGGAGCATCTTGCGCAGTTCCTCGCCGGTGGCGGGATCGAGCGACACCCGGCCGGAGTTCACGGTCTCCTGGAGGGCCACGACCTGACCGTTGACGGTCGGGACCTCCTGGGGCGGGGCCACTTCACCCCCGTTTTCGGCGATGTACATCGGTATCCCTCGCGAAGGCAGCCTGCTGGACGAAACCGACCGTTCACCGGTGCTCCAACGCCCGGCCAACGCGCGCCCAACGCGGCCCGCCGGAGTGCGGTGACGACTGTGGGAAACTCTTCGACTACACGGTGACAACGCCGAAAGGGCTTGCGGATGCGGGTGAACCTGCTTGGCCCCGTCGAGCTGGTTTCCGCAGGTGGGGAAGCCGTTCGGCTGGGCGCGGCCAAGCGGCGGACGGTCCTGGCGGCGCTCGCGCTGGAGCTCAACCGCGTGGTGTCCGGCGACCGGCTGCTGGAGCTGGTGTGGGACGGCTCACCACCGCCTCAGGCCAAAGCCGCCCTCCAAGGACATATCGCCCAACTCCGCAAGGTCCTCGCCGGCGGTGTAGCGCTCGTCACCCGCGCGCCCGGCTACGTCCTGACCGCCGAGCGCGCGGCCGTCGACGTGTTCCGGTTCGAGGACCTGCTGGTGAGCGCGCGCGAGGCGACGGACGCCGACGCCGTGCGGCTGCTGCGGGAGGCGTTGGCGCTGTGGCGCGGCCCGGTGCTGGCCGACGTGCCCGGCGACCAGCTGCGGGAGGCGGTGTCGGCGCGGCTGGAGGAGCTGCGGCTGGTGGCCGTGCAGGAGCTGGCGACCCGGCTGTCGCGGCTGGACCGGGCGGCCGAGGCGGTGTCCGGGCTGCGCGACGCGGTGGACGCCAACCCGTTGCGCGAGGCGCTGGTGTCGCGGTTGGTGCTGGCGCTGCACTGGACCGGTCGGCAGGCCGAGGCGCTGGCGCTGTTCCACCGGACGCGGGAGCGGCTGGCCGACGAGCTCGGCGTCGACCCGGGGCCGGAGCTGCGCGAGGCCTACCAGACCGTGCTGGCGGGCGACACCGCGCCGTCGACGCCGGTGGACCGCGCGCCCGCCCAGCTGCCGCGCGAGCACCGGGGGTTCGTCGGGCGCGAGGAGGAGCTGTCGGACCTCGGCGCGGCCCTGAGCGGGCAGGACTCGGCGATCGGGCTGCTGGTCGGTCCGGCCGGCGTCGGCAAGACGGCGCTGGCGCTGCGCTGGGCGCACCGGGTGGCGGGCGACTTCCCGGACGGGCAGCTGTTCGTGAACCTGCGCGGGTTCGACGAGACCGAGCCGCTCGACCCGCGCACCGCGCTGGTCGGGTTCCTGCGGGCGTTGGGGCTGACCGACTCGCAGATCGCGGTGGACCTGGAGGACCAGGCCGCGCAGTACCGGTCGCTGCTGGCCGGGCGGCGGGTGCTGGTGTTCCTGGACAACGCGCGGTCGGCCGAGCAGGTCCGGCCGCTGCTGCCCGGCTCGTCGCGGTGCCTGGTGCTGGTCACGAGCAGGCACCGGCTGGACGACCTGGTGGTGACGGAGGGCGCGTCGTCGCTGCCCGTGCCGACGCTGCCGGAGTCGAGCGCCGAGGACCTGCTGACCGCGGTGCTGGGTCGGCAGCGGATCGAGCAGGAGCCGGACGCGGTGGCGGAGCTGGTGGAGCTGTGCGACCGGCTGCCGCTGGCGCTGCGGATCGCGGGCGCCCGGTTGGCGTCCCGGCCGCGGTGGACGATCCAGTCGCTGGTGGACGAGCTGCGCGACGAGCAGGGGCGGTTGTCGGCGTTGTCGCTGCCGGAGGCGGGGCGCGGGGTGCACGCGGCGCTGGCGGTGAGCTACCGGGAGCTGCCGGAGGGCGCGGCGCGGCTGTTCCGGCGACTGGGCCTGCACCCCGGGACGGACCTGGACAGCTACACGGCGGCGGCGCTGCTGGACATCAACGTGGTCAGCGCGCGGACGCACCTGCGAACGCTGGCCTACGCGAACCTGCTGCACGAGTCGACGCCCGACCGGTACTCGCGGCACGACCTGGTGCGGCTGTTCACCCACCACCTGGCGGCCACGGAGTCCGAAGTGGACAACCAGGTGGCGACGAACCGGCTGCTGGACTACTACCTGCACGTCGCGGACCGGGCGCGGGCGCACCTGTCGGACCACGTGCGGCCGTTCGGACCGGCGGAGCACCGGCCGGCGTCGTTCCCGGAGCTGTCCTCGCACGCGGCGGCGCTGGACTGGTTCACGCTGGAGGAGGCGAACCTCGGGCTCGCGCTGGACATCGCGGTGAACGGCGGGCAGCGGGAGCGCACGTGGCAGCTCGCGTTGTGCCTGGACGCGTTCCACTTCCGGCGCGGCAACCGGCTGGACCGCTTGGCGTTGTGCCGGATCGGGTTGGCGGCGACGCGGTCGCTGGGCGATCGGCACGCCGAGGCGACGTTCCTGCTGCGGTTGGGCTCGACGTTGGCCGACCTGGAGCGGATCGACGAGGCGATCGAGGCGTGCACCCGCGCGGCGGCGCTGGCGGACGGCGACCGCCACCTGGAGCTGGCGGCGTTGGCGAACCTCGGGTACTGCCTGATGGCCGACGACCAGCTGGACCGGGCGCAGGAGACGATCCTGGACGCGCTGGAGGTGGCGCGGGAGGTCGGCGACAACCGGTCGCAGGCGAGCATCCAGAACAACCTGGCCAACGTGCTGCTGCGCAAGCACCAGCCGGAGGAGGCGCTGCGGCACGCGACGGAGGCGCTGGGCCTGTTCCCGGCGGCGCCGTCCAAGGCGCACACGGCGACGCTGCACACCGTGGGCGCCGCGTCCCAGCAGCTGGGCCGTGCCGACGAGGCCCTGGAGTCCTACCGCGCGGGGCTGGCGCTGGCGGCCCGCCTGGGCGACCGCTACCAGGAGGCGTTGTGCCACCGGGCGATCGGGGACGTCCTGGAGCAGTCCGAGGGCCCGGCCGCCGCCCGACCGCACTGGCTGGCCGCCCTGCACCTGTACCGCGACCTGCGCCTGGCCGACGCCGACGACCTGGCCCGCAAGCTGGACCTGACCACCTGCCCGACCCTCTGAAACACCAACGGGCGAATCCGCCCTTCTACGTACCCGGTCGGATGACCGCGCCCCTACATTGGTCCACTACGTCGAGGGGCGGCGATGGTGAACGACGAACCCACCTCCCGGAACGCGGTGGACCGGTCCACCGTCGACACGGTGGTGCAGGCCGGTGTGGTGCACGGCGGCGTCCACGTCGCCAAGCGCGGCTTCCGCTGGTGGCACGCGCTGGTCGCGGTGGCGGCGGTCGGGCTGGTGGTCGGTGGCGCGGCCTTCTACGGGTACTGGTCGCGCGAGTCCGACCTCAAGGCCACCGCCGCCTACCAGCCGGACGTCGACCTGCCCGCCGCCGTGCTCGGGGAGGACCTGGGGCCGCAGGACTTCCCGAACGACAAGAGCTGCCGGTCGGTCGTCCGGTGGGCGGTCGAGCGGGGCGGCGCCTACGCGAGCGGCACGGTGGTCCGGCTCAGCCTGCACAACCAGGGCGGCACGGCCGTGGTGAACCGCATCGTCGTGCGGGTCACCGAGCGACTGGCGCCGCCGACCGGCACGGCGTTCGGCTGCGACTCGTCCGGCTCGCCCGACCGCGTCGTGGTGGACCTCGACGAGGACAGCCCGATCGTGCGCCACCAGACCCGCGACGGCGGTGCGGGCGCCCCTTACGCGTCGGACACCGTGCAGGAGCTGCCGCACGACGCCACCAAGACCATCGACATCACCCCGATCACCACGAAGTGCCTGTGCCGCTGGCAGATCGACGTCGAGTACACCAGCCGCGGCAAGCTGCGCACCGAGACCGTGACCGGTCCGGATGGCGACTTCGCCACCGCCGCCACGACGGGTGTCGCGCACTCGTACTCGTCGATCGGCACGGGGTGGTCGGGCCGCTAGCCCGACCCGCCGGTCAGCACCCGGTGCGGAACCCCGGCGAACCGGGCTCGGTGCACCAGGCGAAGGTCTCGTCAAGGTCGTAGGTGCGCTGAGCCGCCTCGGTCACGAACGCCTGTCCGTCGCCGTCCCGGTCGAGGACCTTGGTGCGCGGCACGCCGTCCGCGGTGTAGTCGACCTCGACCTGCCACTGGTGGACGTTGTCCATCGCGACGACCGTGCCCACCACCCACCACACGTCGCTGCGGTCCGCGGTCACGGTCTGCGGCAGGGCGTCGCCGTCCCGGAGCGGCTCGTGCACCTCGGCCTCGTGCGCGTGGACCTCGAAGTCGGTCCGCCACCCGCCGCTGTCCAGGGGTTGCTTGCACTGGTACAGGTATCGCGGCTGGTCGCCGACCCAGCGGACGTCCAGGCGGCGGATCCGCAGCGCGGTGACGGTGACGGTCTTGAACGACCTGGGTATCACGGTGATCCGGAGGTCGGTCCGGTGCGCGTCGACGCCGCCGGCCGCACGTGCGGCGCGGTAGGGCGGCGCGCAGTCACCGGCGCCCGCGCGTGAGTCCATCGGAGGTCCGCCGACCTCGGGCAGCCCGTCCGGCCGGGTCCTGATCACCTGCGCCCACGACCCGGGGACGCGCCCGGCGTAGAAGTCGGCGGGCTCGTCCGGTGCGGGGTCGATCCGGCGGTCCGGCTCGGTCGACGTCGAGGGCGACGTCGGTGGCGCGGACGGCACCGCCCCGGTCGCGGGCGGGTCGGCGGTGAGGCGGTAGCCGAACCACGCGGCGGCCACGAGCACCACCACCGCCACCACCGCGACCGCCACCCGCCGTGCCCACGTCATCGACCGAACGTAGCGGCCGGTCCGGCGCGGCGGTCCGCAGTTCTGCCTACTCGAACGGGTGGCGCGCCCTCAGCCGGTCGCTTCCGCGGCGGCGCGGCCCGCCACCCGGCCGGAGAACAGGCAGCCGCCCAGGAACGTGCCCTCCAGCGCGCGGTAGCCGTGGACGCCGCCCCCGCCGAAACCGGACGCCTCACCGGCCGCGTAGACGCCGTCGAGCGGGGTGCCGTCGGCCTTCAGGACGCGGGCCGACAGGTCGGTGTGCAGGCCGCCCAACGTCTTGCGGGTGAGGACGGACAGCCGCACGGCGATCAGCGGCCCGGCCTTCGGGTCCAGCAGCGGGTGCGGCTCGACCACCCGGATCAGCTTGTCAGTGATGAATCTGCGCGCCTCGCGCATGGCGTTGACCTGCATGTCCTTGCCCAGCCCCGAGATCACCTGCCGGTCGCGCTGCACGATGGTCCGCCGCAACGCGGCCGCGTCGATCAACGACGTGCCGGTCAGCTTGTTCATGCCGGCCGCCAGCTCCTCGGGCGTGCGGCCGAAGATGAACTCGTCCGACCGCTTCGCGAACTCCTCCACCGGCGCGACCGCGCCCGGCATCGCCCGCTTCAGCACCGCGCGCACGTCCTTGCCGGTCAGGTCGGGGTTCTGCTCCGACCCGGACAGCGCGAACTCCTTGCCGATGATCTTGGAGTTGAGCACGAACCACGAGTAGCCGTGCCCGGTCTTGACGATGTGCTCCAACGCGCCGAGCGCGTCGAACCCCGGGAACAGCGGGATCGGCAGCCGCGAGCCGGTCGCGTCCAGCCACAGCGACGACGGCCCGGGCAGGATGCGGATGCCGTGCCTGCTCCAGACCGGCGCGTAGTTGGCGATCCCCTCGGGGTAGTGCCACATCCGGTCCTCGTTGATGATCTCGCCGCCGGAGTCCTGCACGACCTTGAGCATCTCGCCGTCCACGTGGTCCGGCACGCCCGACAGCATGTGCTCCGGCGGCGTGCCCAGGCGGGCCGGCCAGTTGCGGCGCACCATCTCGTGGTTCGCGCCGATGCCGCCCGAAGTCACGACCACGGCCTGCGCGCGCAGGTCGAACTCGCCGGACACGGTCCGCGAGCTCGGCTCGCCCCGACCGGCCGTGCTGACCTCCAGCACCTCGCCGCGCACGCCGTCCACCGCGCCGCCGGTCGTGGTCAGCCCGGTCACGCGGTGCCGGAACTTCAGCTGCACCAGGCCGCGCGCCACGCCCTCGCGCACCCGCCGCTCGAACGGCGCCACGATGCCGGGCCCGGTGCCCCACGTCACGTGGAAGCGCGGCACGGAGTTGCCGTGCCCGTCGGCCAGGTACCCGCCGCGCTCCGCCCACTGCACGAGCGGGAACCAGCGCACGCCCATCTCGTGCAGCCAGGCCCGCTTCTCGCCCGCCGCGAAGTTCACGTACGCCTCGGCCCACCGACGCGGCCAGTGGTCGGCGTCGCGGTCGAACGCGGCCGAGCCGAGCCAGTCCTGCAGCGCGAGCTCCGCCGAGTCCTTGACCTTCAACCGCCGCTGCTCCGGGCTGTCCACCAGGAACAACCCGCCGAACGACCAGAACGCCTGACCTCCGAACGAGGCCTCCGGCTCCTGGTCGAGCAGGATGACCTTGCGACCGGCGTCGGCCAGTTCGGCGGTGGCGACCAGGCCCGCCAGGCCGGCGCCGACGACGATGACATCAGCGTCATGGGGCATCGGGCGAGTCTAGATCGAACCGCGGCAGCGGACGAGAGTTGAACATAATTCACTTTTGGAGGGGTTGGGTGTCGTACACAGGGGACGTCGGCGAGGTCAGCGCGGTGTGGCGGCCGGTGGCGGAGGTGCCGACCATCGACCGGCCGCTGACCCAGGCCAGGCTGGTCGGCACCGGCGACGTCACGCGCAAGCAGTTCGGATTGTTCGAGTGGCGGATGGCGCCGCACGCCGGCGGTCCGGCGGCGCACTTCCACAAGACGTTCTCGGAGTCGTTCTACGTGATCTCGGGAACGGTCCGGTTGTTCAACGGCGAGACGTGGGTGAACGCGGTCGCGGGCGATTTCCTCTACGTGCCGGAGGGTGGCGTGCACGCTTTCCGCAACGACGCCGACGAGCCCGCGTCCATGTTGATCCTTTTCGCGCCCGCGCCGCCGCGCGAGGAGTACTTCCGGGAACTGGCCGAGATCGGGGAGTCGGGGCGGCAGTTGAGCCCGCAGGAGTGGACCGAGCTGTACGCCCGTCATGACCAGTACATGGTCTGAGCTGCGGGTTCGTCGGAAGTAAAGGCCGTCGGCCGTCCGGTGGGGGGAACCGTTCGGCCGACGGCGGTCGGGCGTGCGTGGGCGCACCTGCAACGTCTCGGGGAGAGGTGCCGCGCGGGCCTGGGGGGAGGTGCCTCGCGGGCCTGACGTCCGGTGCGGCGTCCACGTGCCGACCAGCAGTAGAACGGGCGGTGACCTGCGGGTGTTCCCCGGATGGCCTGGGGGTGTCGGGCGTCACGGGGAGTATCGGCGAGGCCGGGCGCGAGGCTGCGCGGGGGACGTGTGAAGGGCCTGTGCGGGGGCTGTCGACGGGCTGTCCGGCGGCTGTCGGCGAGCTGGGTGGAGGACTGTGGGGAGCTGGGTGGAGGGCTCGCGGAGAGTTGGGTCGAGGGATGTGCCGGGGGCAGGTGCGGGGTGTCGGGGGGCTGTGCGGTGCTGTGCGTGCGCCGAGTGTCAGGCGTCACCCCGGAGTTCGGTCATCCGGGCTTCCGCGCCCGCGAGCTTGTCCCGCGCGGTCTCGGCGCGGCGCTTCGCCTTGGCCAGCCTGGTCGACGCCTCCTGCTCCGCCTGCTGCGCCCGGCGCAGTTCGGCGCGCAGCGCGGCGGTGTGCTCCTCGCGCTCGGTCAGGGCCTGCTCGGCCTCCGTGACGGCCGCGTCCGCCTTCCGCACGTCCGCCTGAGCCGTGCCGATGTCCTCACGCGCCCGTTCGAGCTGACGTTCCCGCCGTTGCTCGCGGCGCGGCGCCAGGTCGTCGCGCACCGGGGTCGCGGTCTCGCTCAACGGGCCGAAGCCGGACTGCTCGACCGGCTTGACCAGCCGACCCGCCCGGATCCGCGCGCCGAGCACGGCGTCGGCCAGCGCCGCGGTCAACGTCGTCCGCACCTGCTGCACGGCGTCCGGCCCGAGCGGCTGGCCGGCGTCGCCCGCCAACGTCTCCACCCGCCGCACGAGCGCGCTCAGCACGGCCCGCCGACGCGCGCTCAGCTGCCGCAGCGCGCCCCCGCGCAACTCCTCCTGCGCGGCACGCAGCTCGTCACCCAGAGCGAGCGCCTCGGCCAGGTCGGACGCGTCCCGGCGGGCCAGCAGGTTCAGCGCCCAGGCCGACGAGGTGGGCTTGCGCAGGGCCGAGACCTGCTTGGCCAACGCCTTGTCGCCGCGGTCGGCGGCCAGCCGGGCGTGGGCGTCCCTGGCCGCGACGAACTCCGCCGGCGGCAGGGCGTAGAGCTCGTCGGCTATCCGGTCGATCGGCGCGGTGTCCACGATGCCGACCAGTGTGCTCGCCATCGCGTTGATGTGCGATTTGTTACGGATTTCCACGCTTGGCGGGTGGTTCACCGTTGACAGTGTTTGACATTCGGGCCGGTCGGCTCTTGACTGGAGCTGTCGCGGCCGTTCCGGTGTTCTGCGGCACTTCTCGCGTGTTCGCGCAATAGACCGTTCAGTCCAATGTGGACTTTTCTATTGGTCTGTTCGTCCGATTGTTACCCGGGTGCCGGGGAGATGTGCTTGCGCCAATCTTTCCCCACGAAGGGTTTTGCGCCGTGATCAACTCAGGAAGCCGGTGGAGACACCGCACCAGTGCGGCCTTGCTGGCCGCCGTGCTGGGCACCACTGGGTTCGGCTTCGCCGCCGGCTCGGCCGTCGCGCAGGAAGCGCCCTCCGCGCCTGCGCCCGCGGACAAGCAGCTCGACAAGCAGGACCGGGAGCGCATCGCCCAGGCCGAGCAGGCCGGCCAGGCGAACGTCACCCTCCTCGTCGCCGCCGAAGAGGGCAAGCTGGACTCCGCCGCCAACGACCTCAAGGCCCTCGGCGGCGTGGTCGAGTCCACCGAGCGCGACGTCGACTACCTCAAGGTCTCGGTGCCGCGCGACTCAGCCGAGAAGGCCGCCAAGCTCGCGTCCGTGAACTCGGTGGACGTCGACGGCCTCGTCGTCCTGGACAACCCGCGCCCGGACGGCGCGACGACCCCGCTGCCGCAGACGGCGCCGGGCAAGTCGACGCCCAAGAAGAACCCGTACATGCCGACGCAGGACACCAAGGCGGCGCAGTTCACCGACGAGCACCCCAAGTGGGACGGCCGCGGGACGACGATCGCCATCATGGACTCCGGCATCGACCTGGACCACCCGGCGCTGGCGACCACCTCGACCGGTGAGCGCAAGATCGTCGACTGGTACAACGCCAACGCCACCAACTCCGGTGACGGCACCTGGCTGCAGGTCTCCGGCCGCTACAACGGCAGGTTCACCGTGAGCGGCGCGAGCTACACCGCGCCCGCGGCCGGTGGCCCGTTCAGCTTCGGCCTGTTCCGCGAGACCGCGGGCGACCTGGCCGCGGCCAACAGCGAGACCGGCGGCGACATCAACCGCGACGGCGACCGCGTGGACTCCTTCGGCGTGCTGCAGGACATCACGACCAAGGAAGTCCGGGTCGACACCGACGGCGACGGTGACTTCACCGACCAGACCGCGATGATCGACTACAAGTACAAGAAGGACGTCGGCCACTTCGGCGCGGACAACCCGGCCACGCCGGTGCTGGACACCGTGGCGTTCGTGGTGCAGACCGACAAGTCGAACTACGACGCGGCCGGCACGGCGTGGGTCAACCTCGGCATCTCCGCCGCCGCCCACGGCTCGCACGTCGCGGGCATCACCGCGGCGAACAAGATGTTCGGCGGCAAGATGGCCGGCGCCGCGCCCGGCGCGAAGCTGATGGCCGTCAAGGTCTGCCTGTCCACCCCGTCGTGCACCAACAGCGGCCTGATCGACGGCCTGCTGTACGCGGCGCGCAACGGCGCGGACGTCGTCAACATCTCCATCGGCGGCCTGCCGGCGCTCAACGACGGCAACAACGCGCGTGCGGAGCTCTACAACCGCACCATCGCCGAGTACAACGTGCAGGTGTTCATCTCCGCCGGCAACAGCGGCGCGGGCGCGAACACGGTCGGCGACCCGTCGGTGTCCACGGACGCGATGAGCGTCGGCTCCTACATCACCGCCGACACCTGGCTGTCCAACTACGGCTCGAAGACCACGCAGAAGGAAGGCCTGCACGGCTTCTCGTCGCGCGGTCCGCGTGAGGACGGCGGCTTCAAGCCGAACATCGTCGCGCCCGGCTCGGCGATCTCCACCGTGCCGCAGTGGCAGGTGCCCGGCCCGGTGGCGGGCACCTACGAGCTGCCCGCCGGCTACGCCATGTTCAACGGCACGTCGATGGCCGCGCCCCAGGCGACCGGCGCCGCCGCGCTGCTGATCAGCGCGTACAAGGCCGAGCACAACGGCGAGCGCCCGCCGGTCGCGGCGCTGCGCAACGCGATCCAGTCCGGCGCCAAGTGGGTCTCCACCCTCCAGGCGTACGAGCAGGGCGCGGGCCTGTTCGACACCAAGCGCGCGTGGACGCAGCTCAACGCGCACCCGGAGACGCAGGCGGTCGGCACCTCGGTGACCGTGAACACCGCGCTGTCCGGCCTGCTGGCCACCCCGAACACCGGTGTCGGCATCCACGACCGCGAGGGCGTCGTCGTGGGCAAGGAGTACACCCGCACCTACACCCTGACCCGCACCACGGGCCCGGACCGCAACCAGCAGTTCCTGGTGAACTGGCAGGGCAACGACGGCACGTTCTCGTCGAAGTCCCTGGTCAGCCTGCCGCTGAACAAGCCGGTGACGTTCGACGTCAAGGTCAAGCCGACCAAGGCCGGCGCGCACTCGGCCGTGCTGCGGCTCGACAACCCGGGCACCCGCGGCATCGACGTGTTCACCCTGAACACCGTGTTCGCGGCGGACGAGTTCACCGCGGCGGGCAAGTACGCGGTGACCAAGACCGGCACGATCGCGCGCAACCAGTCGAAGAGCTTCTTCGTGAAGGTGCCCGCGGGCACCAGCGCGCTGAAGGTCGACATGGCGGCGGGCGGCGCCGAGGCGGGCAAGGGCCAGGTCCGGTTCCTGCGCTACGACCCGTACGGCGTGCCGTTCGACACCACGTCCTCGACCAACTGCTACAACCCCGACGCGGGCGCCGGCTGTGCCGGTGGCTCGCCGACCAGCCGCACGGTCAGCAACCCGCTGCCGGGCGTGTGGGAGATCGTGGTCGAGGCCCGGCGCACCTCCGACGCCGACGCCGCGCCGTACTCGGTGACCGCGTCGGTGCTGGGCACGACGGTCAGCCCGAACCCGGACACCATCGAGTCGGCCGTCATCGGCACGCCGGTCAACCGGGAGTACACGGTGACGAACTCGCTGGCCGCGTTCACCGGCAAGCTCGTGGGCGGTTCGCTGTCCAGCGCCCGGATCGACCGGCCGACCATCGCGAACGCGGCGGTCCAGCAGTACGACCTGACCGTGGCTCCGGGCTCGACGTCGCTGCGCGCGACGATCGGCAAGACGAGTGACGTGTCGGCCGACCTCGACCTGTTCGTCTACAACTGCACCACCGGCACCTGCGTGCTGGCCGGTCAGGCGGCGGACGGCGACTCCGAGGAGTCGGTGACGATCAACAACCCCGCCGCCGGCGCGTGGCGGGTGGTGGTCGACGGCTACGAGGTGCCCGCGGGCACCACGGAGTACGACTACATCGACCTGTTCGCCGCCGCGGGCCTCGGCTCCGTCGTGGCGACCGACACCGACTCCGACCGCACCGCCGGCGAGACCTGGACGGTCCCCGCCACGGTGACGGCCGGTGGCCAGGCCGGCGCCGGCCGGGTGCTGCGCGGTGAGCTGACCGTGCAGACCTCGGAAGGCGCGATCGTCGGCCGCGGCGCGGTGATCCTGCGGAACGTGGCCTGACGCCACCCGCCTGAAGACCTCAGGGCCATTCCCGCTCGGCGCGGGGGTGGCCCTGAGCTTTTGGCGGGTGCGGTGACCTCTACCCGCGTTCGGTCAGGGTGTGGGGTCGATGTTGGAGAGCGGCTCGTCCACGTCGACCCGGCTGACGCCCTCGACGGAGGTGACCTCCTCGGCCAGTTCGACCGGGACGGTGAGGCGGACGTAGCCGATGGTGGCGTCGGTGGTCTCCACGGTCCCGCCGAGCCGGTCCACGGCGGCGGCCACCTCGTCGGCCTTGCCGGGCTCGGTGGAGACGGTCAGCCCGACGGTCCGCGCGCCGTCGCGCCTGGCCTGCTCCAACGCGGTCTTGGCCCGGGGGCTGAGCTTGGGCGGCGGCACGGGCAGCGACGATACGCCGACGGGGGTGGTGATCGGTTCCGTGCCGAACGAACCGGTGTCCGCGGGTTGCCGCGCGCAGCCCGCCAGCACCAGTCCGGCCAGTACCAGCCCGGTCATCTCGACGAGTCTTCGCATGCGTCCTCCTGCGGCGGATCCTGCCACCAGGACGGAGCGGGAGGTCAGTGCGGTTGCACGGGGTCAGCGCGGCTGGGCGGGTGTCGACTGCTCCGGGCCGCTGAACGCCTGCACGCGCTCCTGGCCGTCCGCGCTCTCGCCGAAGACCCGGTTGTCCGATGAGCCGTTGGCCGCCGGTGCGGGCGCGGTGGTCGTGGCGCGCGGCAGGTCGCGCACCCTGACCTGGGGCAGCGCGCCGGGGTGCCGGGCACGCAGCCAGCCGACCAGGTGCTCGCGCGCGACGCACCGCAGGTCCCACAGCCGCCCGGCGTCCGAAGCGCTCACCAGCGCGCGGACTCGCACGAACGACCCGACCGCGTCGGTCACCTGGAGCACGCACACCCGGCCGTCCCAGAGGTCGCTCGTCTCCAGCGCCTGCCGCAGCTCCTGCCGCAGTTCCTCCACCGGCACGGTCCAGTCGAGGTCCAGCTCCACCGTGCCGAGCAGCGCCGACTGGGTCCGCGTCCAGTTCTCGAACGGCGTCTTGAGGAAGTAGGCGGTGGGCAGGATCAGCCGCCGGTCGTCCCACAGGTGCACGACCACGTAGGTGAGGGTGATGTCCTCGACGCGGCCCCACTGGTCCTCCACGACCACGACGTCGTCCAGCCGCAACGCGTCGCTGAACGCGATCTGCACGCCCGCGAACACGTTGCCCAGCAACGACTGCGCCGCGAGCGCGGCGATGGCGCCGATCACACCGGCGGAGGCCAGCAGGCTCGTCCCGGCCGCACGGGCGGCGGGGAACGTCATCAGCACGGTCGCCGCCGCCAGCACGCCCACCACGACCACGGTGACGCGGCGGACCAGCGTGATCTGCGTGTGCACGCGGCGGGCGTGCCGGTTGTCCGACACGTCGACCCGGATGCGCGCCAGCGTCGCGTCCTCGATCACCACCAGCAGGGCGGCCAGCAGCCACGCGCCGGCCAGGATCAGCGCTATCCCGGTCGCGTGCAGGGCGACCGGCCGCCAGTCGCCGCGCGCCACCACGCCGAGGGAGAACTGCACCGCCACCAGCACCGCCACCGCCAGCGCGGGCCGGTGGGCGTGCCGCGCCAGCCCGGCGAACAGGGCGGAGCGGCGTCCGATGCGGCGGACCACGCGGTGGACGAGGGTGACGGCGAGCAGTGCGACCAGCAGCGAGCCGGCGAACGTGAGCACGGCGACCAGCACGGACGGGCACCTCCCAGTGGTTGAGGTTTCCAGCGTCAGTTTTCAAGCGTCGGGTTTCCAGGGGTTTCCAGCGACGTTCCGGGTTCGAGGGGTGTGCAGCGGCGTTCCGAGGTGCGTACCCACTGGTGCGCCGGTTCAGCCGTCCGAGCGAAATGTGGGACGTTCGCCACTCGCCGCTCCGCCCGTCGGCAGCAGGTGCGCGACCTGGCCGACGAACGCGACCAGCCGGTCCGGCGTGAACCGCTCCTGGTCGGTGATCACCAGCCGGCCGGCCATCTCGGCCAGCGCGAGCATGGTGTGGCCGAGCAGTTCGGCGTCCAGCCCGGTGCTGCCCAACGCCTTCAGCCCCAGCTCGGCCAGCGCGTTGACGTGCGCCAACACCTGCGCCCGCACGACGGCGACCTGCTGCCGGAACTCGACCGGCGTGCCCTCGGGCGGCAGCAGCACGAGCCGCCACCGCTGCGGTGACGCCACGACCGCGTTGATGAACGCGCGCACGGTGTCGGTGTAGACGTCCTCCGGCGAGCGGTCGCCGAAGTCCGTGGTCGGCATCGCGCCGAGCACCTGCGCGGTGGCCCGTTCGGCCTCGCGGTCCAGCAGCGCGGCGATCACCTCGGCCCGGTTCGCGTACAGCTCGTAGACCACCGGCTTGGTCACGCCCGACCGCCGGGCCACGGCCTCCATGGTCAGCGCGTCGAAACCGCCGCAGGCGATGAGGTCGAGCGCGCCGTCCAGCAACTGGTCGCGCCGCTGCCCCGGTGGCAGCCGGGGTGCGTACTTGCGGCGCGTTGTGCTCACCGCCCCATATTGCTACGGTGGCGTAGCTTTCACAAAGCTACGCAGGCGTAGTAAAGCGCTCTCGGAGGCAACGGTGATCGTGGAGTCCGGAGACGTGCGGCTCGCTGTGTTCGAGGAGGGGGACCGGTCCGCGCCGACCGTCGTCCTGGTGCACGGCTACCCGGACACGCACCGGGTGTGGGACGACCTCGTGCCGTTGCTGGCCGAGGAGTTCCACGTGGTCACGTACGACGTGCGCGGCGCGGGCGCCTCGTCCGCGCCACGCGGCTTGGCCGCCTACCGGCTGCCGGAGCTGGCGCGCGACCTGTTCGCGGTGATCGCGGCGGTCAGCCCGGACGCGCCGGTGCACGTCGTCGGGCACGACTGGGGTTCGATCCAGTCGTGGGAGGCGGTCACCACGCCCGGCGCGCCGATCGCCTCGTACACGTCGATCTCGGGGCCCTGCCTGGACCACGTCGGCCACTGGATGCGCCGCCGGCCCACCGGCAGGCACCTCAAGCAGCTGCTGCACTCGTGGTACATCCTGGTGTTCCACCTTCCGTTCGTCGCGCCGTTGTTGTGGAAGCACGTGATCGGCCCGCGTTGGCAGGCGATCGCGCACCGCCTGGAGGGCGTGACGCCGCACGTGTCGCCGACCATCGTGCGCGACGGCGAGCGGGGCATCGCGTTGTACCGGGCCAACTTCGTGCCGCGGCTGCGCTCACCCCGCGCGCGGCGGACCGAGGTGCCGGTGCAGGTGGTGCAGCCGTTGCGGGACAAGTACGTCACCGCCGGCGTGAGCGAAGATGTGGAGCGGTGGGCGTCGGACGTGCGGCGGCGTGCGATCGACGCCGGGCACTGGGTGCAGATCACCCACGCCGACGAGGTGGCGCGCCTGGTGACCGAGCACATCACGGCTCACAGTCGCCCTGTTTGAGCTGCGGGAGCACGTCCCGGGCCTGCTGACGGCCGAGGTTCCACGAGCGCCAGTCGTCGTTGTCCACGTAGTAGAACTGCAGGGCGCACGCGCGCAGGTCGGCCGGGAGTTCGGCGAGGGCGGGCACCACGTCGGGGGAGAGCCGGGCGAGGTACCGGATGTCGATCTTCTGGGTGGCCTGGTAGCGGTCGACGTTGCGCTCGGCGATGAACCGCTCCGGGTTGAGCGCGGCGAGCCCGACCAGCGCGGCGAACCCCGTGCCCAGGACGGCGCGGGCCAGCCACGCGGCTTCGAGCTTCACCCCGGCCGCCAGGACCAGCAGGTAGACGACGCCGAGCCACAGTTCGCAGGCGGAGACGAGGACCCGCAGCACGGTGAAGCCGTAGGCCTGCTGGTAGAGCCACATGCGGGCGAGGGCGGAGGCGACGATCACCAGCGTGAGCACGCTGAGCGAGCCGAGCAGGCCGCGCAGCCAGCTGCGGTCGGTCGGTGAGTCGAGCCGGGCCAGGCGTGCGACGACCGCGATCACGCCGAGGGTGAGCACGGTGACGGCGAGCAGCTGCCAGAAGCCGCTGCGGGCGTAGTCGGCGTAGGTGAGGTCGGGGGTGACGAGGACGTGCTCGTCACCGGCGAAGAGAGTGTTGATCTGGACGGCCACGAACGCGGCGAAGAGCAGCACCAACGCGCCGACGGGCAGCACCCAGTCACGTCGCGCGACCGTGCGGGGCAGGTCGCCCCGCTCGTCCGGTTGCCGTGGGGAGACGAGGAGGTAGGCCGCGCCGACCGTGCCGAGGCCGACGGCCAGGAACAGCACGATCGGTTGGCCGGAGGACTCGTCGGGGGTGACCGAGTTGAGGAGTGCCGCGAACTGGGCGTCGGCGCCGGCGAGGAGCGGGACGAACACCAGCAGGAGGGCGGCGGTCACCAGGACCGGGCGGGCCAGGCGAGGCGTGCCGCCTTCTTTGACGCCTCTCGCGACCCACGGCAGGGCCCTGATCGCGGCGACCGGCACCGCGGCCGAGCCGAACACGAGGCCGCGCGCGGTCCGCCCCCCGGCGATCGCGAGCGACCCGGCGGCGCAGCCGGCGATGGCGCAGAGCGTGAAGAGCCAGGGGGCGGAGATGAACGCGCCCACGCCGAAGAGTGCGACCGAGAGGACGGCCCAGCCCGGTTTGACCTTGCGCAGCAGGGCGAAGACGAGGATCGCGGTCAGGGACCAGCCGAGGCCGGGTTTGTCGAGGGGCAGCAGGACGGCCGCGCCCAGGCCGGCTGCGGCGCCGGTGAGAAGTACGCGGATCGGGGTCATGGTGTGGGGCCTCCAGGGCGTGCGTCATCGCCCCGCGGGTTCGGGGTTCGAGGTTCGGGGTTTGTGGCGGGGGTGAAGGGACTTAAAAGATTTAAAGAGTCCTCGCCGGACGGGCAGATCAGCAGGATGACGGCCGGTGGGTGGGGATGTGCCGGGTCCGTTGTTGGTCGGGTTTCGTGTCATCCCACCGACCTCCTACGGGCTACCACACGTATCAAGGGGGGCGACATCAGTGGACGGTGCGGGCATCGGTGAACAGCGCCCCCCTTGACACGCGCGGTAGGGCGGAGCCAGGTCGGCGGGATGACACGAAGCCCTTCTGTTGGGGAAAGGCGTGTCAGTGGACAGGTGGGGGTGAGGGGGCGGGTTAGCGGGTTGGGGAGGCGGGGCGGTGGATGAGGCGAAGCCCTTAGGTGGAGGAAGGGCTGAGGGTCAGGTGGGGGAGGTGGTTGCTTGAGCTGGTGGGCAGGTGGCGGGGAGGGTGGCGCGGATTCGGCAGCCGGAGCCGTCGACCACGGCGATGGTGCCGCCGTGCAGGTCCACTACCCAGCGCGCGATGTTGAGCCCCAGGCCGGTGCCGCCGCCGCCCGCTCGTTCGCCTCTGGTGAAGCGCTCGAAGACCCGTTCGCGGTCCTGTGGGGCGATGCCCGGGCCGTCGTCGGCGACTTCCAGCACCAAGTCCGCGCCGACGGTGGCCGAGACCCTCACCTCGCCGCCGGCCGGGCCGTGGCGGACGGCGTTGTCCAGCAGGTTGGCGACGACTTGGGCCAGCCGGGCCTCGTCGGCGTAGACGGTGGCTGATGGTGGTGAGACGTCGACGGTGAACCGCACCCCTCGAGCGGCTACCGAAGCCTCGGCGACGACCTCCATCAGCAACGGTTCCAAGGCGAATTCGGCCTTGTCCAACTTGTGCGCCCCGGCGTCGATCCGGGACAGGTCCAGCAGTTCGGTCACCAGGCGGCCGAGTCGTTCGGTCTGCGCCAGAGCCGTTCGCATCGTTGCCGCGTCCGGCTGCGCCACGCCGTCGACGACGTTCTCCAGCACGTTCTGCAAAGCGGTGATCGGGGTCTTCAACTCGTGCGAGACGTTCGCGATCAGCTCACGCCGCTGCTGGTCCGCCGCACCGAGGTCGGCCGCCATCTGGTTGAACGCACCGGCCAGCTCGCCGACCTCGTCACGCGCCGTCGCACGCACCCGTTGGCTGTAGTCACCGGCCCGCATCGCCCGCACCGCCGCCGTCATCTCCCGCAACGGGCGCGTCATCCCGTGCGCGAGGATCTGCGACGTGACCAGGACGATCGCGATCGTGCCGAACGTGGTGCCCGGCGCCAGCCACTGGATGCGGTACCAGAAGTAGGTGAACCCGGCCGCCATCGCGGACACCAGCAGGATCCCGAGCTTCAACTTGATCGACCGCACCGGGTCCAACGGGCGCGGCAGCAGTTCCAGGGTCGTGTCGAACGCCGACCGCAAGGTCACCGCGGCACCTCCAACGCGTACCCGATCCCGTGCACGGTCCGGATCAGGTCCGTGCCCAGCTTCCGCCGCAACGCCTTGATGTGGCTGTCGACCGTGCGCGTGCCCGTGCCGTCGGCCCAGCCCCACACCTCGCTGAGCAGCCGCTCCCGCGACTGCACGGCCCGCGGCCGTTCGGCGAGGTGCACCAGCAGCTCGAACTCGGTCGGCGTCAGGTGCGCCTCCGCCCCCGCGCGCACGACCCGCCGCTCGGCCAGGTCGATCTCCAGGTCGGCCACGGTGATCCGGTGCGCCGCCGCCGACGCCGCCCGCTCCACCCGTCGCAGCAACGCGTGCACGCGCGCGGCCAGCTCGCGGATCGAGAAGGGCTTGGTCAGGTAGTCGTCCGCGCCGACCGCGAGGCCGACCAGCAGGTCCGTCTCGTCACCCCGGGCGGTCAGCATGAGCACCGGCACGGGGCGCTCGGCCTGGATCCGCCGGCACACCTCCAGCCCGTCGAACCCCGGCAGCATCACGTCCAGCACGACGAGGTCGGGCCGCACGTCACGGGCACGCGAGACGGCCGACGGACCGTCGTGCGCCAGCTCGACCTCGAACCCCTCGGCCCGCAGCCTCGCGGCCACGGACTCGGCGATGGTGAGGTCGTCCTCGACCACCAGAATCCGGCGTGTCATGCGGCCGACTCTATGTGGGAGCCGTGGAGGTGACCGGCGCGACTTGTGAACGTCCTGTGGAGACCGCGCTGGGGTGGGTGGAGGCCGAACGGGGGATTCTGGGAGCGCTCCCAGTCGCTGGCGGACTGGGGAGGACTGGTCATGCGACGGACGTGGGGCGATGTGCCGGCGCTCGTTTCGGTGATCTCGGCGGGACGGCACGGCGCTGAGCGAGGTGCCGACGCCGACCGGGTACCACAGCTTCCTGCACGCGGTCGACGCGGAGGGCGCCGCGTACGGCCAGGTGAAGGGCCGTCCGGTGAAGTGGTCGGCCGACGGCGCCGTGTCGGTCATGGCGTTGCCGGACGGGTACGGGGCGGGCGAGGTGCTGGAGCTCAACGACCGCGGCGCGGCCGCCGGCACGGCGACCAGCCGGTACAACCGGCCGATCCGCTGGTCGCCGTCGGGCGAGGTGGCGCTGCTGCCGGTGCCGTCCGGGACCTACGGCTTCGCCCAGGCCATCAACGACCGCGGCGTGGTCGTGGGCGAGTACGGGGGCCGGCCGCTGCTCTGGCCCTGACCGCCGGCCGTCGGTGGCACGTCCTAGGGTGACCCGGTGGCTGACGCGGTCCTGGAAGCGGTGCTGGAGCGGATCACGTTCGCCAACGAGGAGACCGGCTACACGGTCGCCCGCGTCGACCCCGGCCGCGGCGGCGACCTGGTCACCGTGGTCGGGTCGCTGCTCGGCGCGCAGCCGGGCGAGTCGATCCGGATGCGCGGTCGGTGGGGCTCGCACCCGCAGTACGGCAAGCAGTTCGTGGTCGAGGACTACACGACCGTGCTGCCGGCCACGATCCAGGGCATCCGCCGCTACCTCGGCTCCGGCCTGATCAAGGGCATCGGACCGGTGCTGGCCGACCGGATCGTCACGCACTTCGGCGTGGACGCGCTGGAGGTCATCGAGCACGAGCCGCAGCGCCTGATCGAGGTGCCCAAGCTCGGTCCCAAGCGCACCAAGCTGATCGCCGACGCGTGGGAGGAGCAGAAGGCGATCAAGGAGGTCATGGTCTTCCTCCAGGGCGTCGGCGTGTCGACGTCCCTGGCCGTGCGGATCTACAAGCAGTACCGCGACAAGGCGATCGAGGTCGTCCGCGAGGAGCCCTACCGGCTGGCCAACGACGTGTGGGGCATCGGGTTCCGCACCGCCGACCTGATCGCGAAGGCCGTCGGCATCCCGCACGACAGCCCGCAGCGGGTGAAGGCCGGGCTGCAGTTCACGCTGTCCGAGGCGACCAACGACGGCAACTGCTACCTGCCCGAGAACGAGCTCATCGGTGACGCGATCAAGATCCTCCAGGTCGACGCGGGCCTGGTGATCGAGTGCCTGGCCGAGCTGGTGGCGGAGGAGGGCGTGGTCCGCGAGGTCATGCCGGACGGCGAGCCGGGCATCTACCTGGTGGCGTTTTACCGGGCGGAGATCTCGTTGGCGAGCCAGCTGCTTCGGCTGCTCAGGACCGACGAGGAGCGGATGCCGGCGTTCCAGCAGGTCGACTGGGAGCGCGCGTTCGGGTGGCTCGGGGCGTCGCTGGAGGACAAGCAGCGCGACGCGGTCCGGTTGGCGTTGAGCCGGAAGGTGGCCGTGCTGACGGGTGGTCCGGGGTGCGGCAAGAGCTTCACCGTGCGGTCGATCGTGAAGCTGGCGGTGGCCAAGGGCGCGAAGGTGGTGCTGGCCGCGCCGACCGGCCGGGCGGCCAAGCGGCTGACCGAGCTGACCGGGCACGAGGCGCGCACCGTGCACCGGCTGCTGGAGCTCAAGCCCGGCGGTGACGCGGCCTACGACCGCGACCGGCCGCTCGACGCGGACCTCGTGGTCGTGGACGAGGCGTCGATGCTGGACCTGCTCCTGGCGAACAAGCTGGTCAAGGCCGTCGCGCCGGGCGCGCACCTGCTCCTGGTCGGCGACGTGGACCAGCTGCCGTCCGTCGGCGCGGGCGAGGTCCTGCGGGACGTGCTGTCCGCCGAGAGCCCCATCCCGAACGTCCGGCTCACGCACATCTTCCGGCAGGCGCAGCAGTCCGGCGTGGTGACCAACGCGCACCGGATCAACAACGGCGACTACCCCGTCGTGCAGGGGATGCCGGACTTCTTCCTGTTCCCGGTGGAGGAGGCGGAGGAGGCGGCGGCGCTGGTGGTCGACGTCGTCGCCAACCGCATCCCGCGCAAGTTCGGCCTCAAACCGCGCACGGACGTGCAGGTGCTCGCGCCGATGCACCGGGGCCCGGCGGGCGCGGGCGGGCTGAACGCGTTGCTGCAGGAGGCCCTGACACCGTCCAAACCGGACCTGCCGGAACGCCGGTTCGGCGGCCGGGTGTTCCGGGTCGGCGACAAGGTCACGCAGATGCGCAACAACTACGACAAGAACGTCTTCAACGGCACGCTCGGCATCGTCACGGCGATCGACGTGGTGGAGCAGAAGCTGACCGTGCGGACCGACGAGGACGAGGACGTCGACTACGAGTTCGGCGAGCTGGACGAGCTGACCCACGCCTACGCCATGACGATCCACCGCTCGCAGGGCAGCGAGTACCCGTGCGTGGTCATCCCGATCACGACCAGCGCGTGGATGATGTTGCAGCGCAACCTGCTCTACACGGCGGTCACGCGGGCGAAGAAGCTGGTCGTGCTGGTCGGGTCGCGCAAGGCGATCGGGCAGGCGGTCCGCACCGTGGGCGCGGGACGCCGGCACACGGCGCTGGACCACCGGCTGGCGCGGCTGGTGTGAGTCGGCCGGCCCGCCGCGGTGCAGGCGGGAGGCGAGGACCGCGCGGGTGGGTGAGTTCCCGCGCGGTCGGGCCGGGCCGTCAGCGCATCGGGAAGGCGATGTCGCAGACCTCGTCGTCGGGGCCGGCGGCGTCGAAGTCCGTGAAGTAGACCTCGCGGGGCGCGTCGTGGACCTCGAAGCCGTTCTCCTTGATCCACGCGGCGACGGCGTCGTAGGCCGACAGGATCTGCGGGAAGACCACCTGCGCCTTGGTCAGCCGCGCGTACGCCTCCCGGTGCGCGGGCTCCACCCGGGCGGCCGACCCGGTCGGCGGCTCGGCCGCGCCGATCGGCACGCACGACTCGACCGGGCCGTCGCTGTCGTCGTTCACCTCGCCGTGGTAGATCACGAACGTCGGGCCGGACACGCCGCCGAAGGCCTCGGCCGCCTGGTGCAGCCGTCCCAGCGAGTCGCCGATCCACGGCACCAACGCCGGTTGCAGCACGTGCCGCTGCTCGGTCAAGACCACCTGTTCGGGTACTTCTCGCTGCTTGACCTCGTACATCTCCACCAAACCCCTTCCTCCGGACAACACGACGCGGAGGTGGGCGGCCAGGCCTCGCTGCACGGCCATCCGGTGCTCGACCTCGGCCCAGTACCCGGCGAGCAGGTCGGCGCGCTCGTCCTCGGGCGCGGCGACGATCCGGGCCACGACCGCGAGCGGCATGTCCAGCCTGCGCAGCAACGCCACCAGGCGGGCCGGGACGAGCTGGTCCTCCCGGTAGCGCCGGTAGCCGTTGCCCGCCTCGACCACGGCCGGCCGGAGCAGGCCCTGGCGTTCGTACAACCGCAGTGCCTTCACCGACAGCCGCGACCGGCGGGCGAACTCGCCGATCCCCAGTAGCCGTGCCACCGCCACATCCTCCATGGCGACGACCCTGCGGGCTGCCCCAAGGGACGAGTCAACGCACGCCGTCGACTACTGGCGGTAACCCTCCACGGTGCGGGGGTCGCGGGGCTCGGCGCCGTCCGGGTCCATGCCCGCCGCCCGGCGCGCGCGGCGTTGGCGCAGGAGGTCCCAGGTCTGGTCCAGGGCCACTTCGAGGTCGCGCAGCCGTCGGGCGTCGCCCTCGCTCAGGCCCTCGCCGATCCGCGATCCCTCCAACCGGTGCTCTTCCTCGACCAGTCGGGTGATCCGCTCGACCAGTTCTTCGTCCGTCACGACTCCTCCTCCATCCGGACCAAGCGCCGGGGTACCTCACCCGCTTCCGTCAAAACCCCTTGTCATCACGCTGAGCAATGGCCGATTGGCGGGTGTGCAAGGGGGTGGTCCGTCCCTCATCCTCCTGCTCAACCCTGCCTAGGAGGAACAACCGTGAAGTCGACCAGACGTTCACTGCTGACACTGGCCGTGGCCGGTGTCGCGGCGGCGGCGGTGGTCACCGGGGGCGTGCCCGGAACCGCCGGTCCCGCACCCGAGACCGTCGCCGTCCAAGCCGGTCCGACCTACGTCTACAAGGTCCACGCGCCGCTCGGCGCCGCCGCCCAGAACCTGCTCGGGCGCGGCTTCGACGTGCTGGAGGACCGTGACGGCGACTACCTGTTCGTGCTCGGTGACGCGAGCACCGGCGGCGGCCTGAAGCAGGCCGGTTTCACCGCCGTCATCGACGAGGTGCTGCCCGCGCCCGAGTGGCAGCCACCCGCGAAGAAGTCGCAGTCCCCGACGTTCGACGCCGCCGACATCAACGAGACCTACTACGGCGGCTACCGCACGATCAACGCCCACTGGTCGCACCTGGACCTGGTCGGGCAGCAGTACCCCGCGCTGACCACGCTGGTCGACTACGGCGACTCGTGGAAGAAGACGCAGGGCGCCGGCGGCTACGACCTGCGCGCCATCTGCATCACCAAGAAGAACGCGGGCGACTGCGCGCTGAACCCGTCCGCGCCGAAGCCCCGCTTCTTCGTGATGGGCCAGCTGCACGCCCGCGAGCTGACCACCGGTGACACGGCGTGGAAGTGGATCGACCACCTGACCACCGGTTACGGGGTCGACGCGGAGGTCACCGCGCTGCTGGACACGACCGAGGTGTGGGTCGTGCCGATCGCGAACCCGGACGGCGTGAACATCGTGCAGCAGGGCGGCAACTCGCCGCGCTACCAGCGCAAGAACGCCAACACCACGAACGGGTCGAACTGCTCCGGCACGTCGTCGTCGCAGATCGGCATCGACCTCAACCGCAACACCGACTCGCACTGGGGCGGCGCGGGCACGTCGTCCAACCCGTGCGACCAGACGTACAAGGGGCCGTCGGCGAACTCCGAGGTCGAGACGAGGGCGTTGCAGGCGCTGTGGCGCAACCTGTACCGCGACCGCCGCGGCACCGGCACCACCGACGCCGCGCCCGCCGACACGACCGGTGTCGTGATCTCCATGCACAGCTACTCGAACCTGGTGCTGTTCCCGTGGGGCTGGACGACGCAGTACAAGACGGGCAACGACGCGCCGATGCGGGCCATGGCGAAGGACATGGCGACGTTGGCCGGCGGGTGGCAGTACGGGCAGCCGGGCGAGGTGCTCTACAACGCGGCCGGCGCGACGGACGACTGGGTGTACGACGACCTGGGCGTGGCGTCGTTCGTGTGGGAGATCGGGCCGTCGTCGGGGTCGTGCTCCGGGTTCTTCCCGACGTACTCCTGCCAGGCGTCGACGTTCTGGCCGAAGACGAAGCCGATGCTGATGTACGCGGCCAAGAAGGCGGCCAACCCCTACGGCGGTGGCGGCAACCCGCCGGTCGGGTGCGCCAAGTCGACCAACGACGCCGACGTCGCCATCCCGGACAACGGGGCGGCGGTCACCAGCACGATCACCATCGCCGGCTGCGAGGGCACCGCTTCGGCGACGTCGCAGGTGGAGGTGCACATCGTGCACACCTACCGGGGTGACCTGGTGATCGACCTGGTCGCGCCGGACGGCACGGCGTACCGCCTGAAGGCGTCGAACAACGACTCGGGCGACAACATCGACACCACGTACACCGCGAACGTCTCGTCGGAGGCGCGCAACGGCGCGTGGCAGCTCCGAGTCCAGGACGTGTACTCGGCCGACACCGGGTACATCAACTCGTGGAGCCTGACCGTCTAGTCACCGGTCCGGGGCCCGCTTGCTTCCGGCACGCGGGCCCCGTCACGGCCCGGGCTCGGGCGCGCTCAGCGCCTCCCGCAGCGCGTCCTTGATGTACCGATCGGCTTTGGCCAGGAGGAAGTCGTGCAGGTGAGCGGGGGGAAGCCCGTCCGCGACCGCTCCCCTGGGGTAGGAGTGCAACGGTTTGCCGCCGACGTCGATCGTCTCCGTGCCCCGGCGCCCGCCGGACATCCAGTCCAGTTCGAGCCGCCACCGCACCTCGCCCGCCGAGCTGCGGCCCACGACGGAGAACCTCTCGGGGTCACCGGCCGTGACGGTGAACGGGAACTTCCCGCTCCACCCGCCACACGGCTCGACCTCGAGCTTCCGGCCGGGGGCGAGGACCACCTGGAAGTCACGCGTGTGCATCCGTGTCGACGCGAGGACGGGATCGACCTTCGGCACCGCGTACGCGGTACGTGGCTCCCTGTCGGTCACCACGACCGCCCGCAGCGCCAGGAGGATGACCGCCTGGGACCCTCGCCCTTCGACGTAGAACAGGAGCTCGTCGTCCACGTTGAGTAGCCGTGGGCGCTTCCCGTCCAGGACGACGAGGTCGTACTCGTCGGCCCAAAGGCGCGGAGAGTCGTGGAAGGCGGTGATGATCAGCGGTGTTCCGATCGCCGCGACGTCCTGGGGGACGTTGATGGTGACATCACCGTGGATCGCTCCCGCCTGGATCACGTGCCCTGCCGCACCCGAGAGGTGGTTGGCCACCCCCTGAGCCTGAACCCCGTCCGGCTCGTCGGTCCTGTCGTCCACGTCGCGCCTCCCCTCCCGAGAATTCATTCAACCGCGTTGGGGCGGGGAACGGCGAAGGGCCCTGCGGGGGAGACGCCCGCAGGGCCCTTCGGGTGGTGCAGGGTGCTTACTTCAGGCCGTTGCCCATCGCGGTGATGAGCTCGCCGTTGGCCGTGTCACCGTCGAGCGCCCAGAAGAACGCGCCGCCGAGGCCCTGGTTCTTGGTGTAGGTCATCTTGCCGCCGATGGTGGCCGGGGTGTCGTAGCTCCACCACTGGTCGCCGCAGTGCGCGTACGCCGTGCCCGCGACGGTGCCGTTGGCCGGGCACTTGGTCTTGAGGACCTTGTAGTCCTCGATGCCCGCCTCGTAGGTGCCCGGCGCCGCGCCGGTCGCCGTGCCGCCCGGGGCGGACTGGGTGACGCCGGACCAGCCGCGGCCGTAGAAGCCGATGCCCAGCAGCAGCTTGGCCGCCGGCACGCCCTTGCTCTTCAGCTTCTGGATCGCCGCGTCGGAGTTGAAGCCCGCCTGCGGGATGCCGGTGTAGGACGTCAACGGCGAGTGCGGAGCCGTCGGGCCCTTGGCGTTGAACGCGCCGAAGTAGTCGTAGGTCATGACGTTGTACCAGTCGAGGTACTGCGCCGCGCCGCCGTAGTCCGCGGCGTCGATCTTGCCGCCGTTGGACCCGTCCGCCGTGATGGCGGCCGTGACGAGGTAGTTGGCGCCGAAGCGGGTGCGCAGGGCCTGGGAGACCGTCTTCATCGAGCTGAAGCCGGAGGTGTCGCAGGTCAGGCCGCAGGCGTTCGGGTACTCCCAGTCGATGTCGATGCCGTCGAACACGTCCGCCCAGCGCGGGTCCTCGACCAGCCGGTGGCACGACTCGGCGAACGCGGCCGGGTTCTGCGCCGCCTGGCCGAAGCCGCCGGACCAGGTCCAACCGCCGAACGACCACAGCACCTTGATGTGCGGGTACATCTTCTTCAGCTTGCGCAGCTGGTTGAACGAACCGCGCAGGGCGCCGGTGTCCCACGTGTCGGCGACGCCGTCGACGGAGTTCGCCGCGGTGTAGGCCATGTCGTAGTCGGCGTAGGCGTCACCGATGGTGCACTGGCCGTTCTGCACGTTGCCGAACGCGTAGTTGATGTGCGTCAGCTTCGCGGCCGAGCCGGAGGTGTGGATGTTCTTCACGAAGTACTGGCGGCCGTAGACGCCCCACTGGGTGAAGTAGCCCAGGTTCTTCCGCGAGCCGACCGGCGGGTTCGACGTGGTCGTCGTCGGGCCCGTGGTGGTGGTCGTCGTGGTCGTAGTAGTCGTGGTGGTGGTCGTGGTCGTCGTCGGGTTGGTCCCGCCGGCGTCGCACGACGCGCCGTTCAGCTTGCAGTTGGCCGGCCCGCTGAACGTGCCGGAGTAGGTCACGTTGAAGCCGAAGCTCACCGTGCCGCCGACGCCCACGCTGCCGTTCCACGTGTTCTTCACGGTCACGTGCTGGCCGCTGACGGTGTGCGAGCCGTCCCACAGGGAGCTGACCCGGTGGCCGGTGGGCAGGTCGAACTCGACCGTCCACGACGTCAGGGCCGCCGTGGAGCCGTTGCGGATCGTGTACTTGCCCTCGTAGCCGGTGCCCCAGTCCGAGCCCTTGCTGAAGGTGGCCGAGACGCCGCCCGCACCGCTGGCCGCGGGCGCGACGACCAGCCCCACCACCAACGTGGCGACCGCCACGAACAACGCTGTGACATGCCATCGGATCTTGGACATCGTGCTCCTTGTCAGGAAAGGAGTGCAGGGTTGACCCACGATGTGGTTCAGACCACTTCACGGTCAAGGTCTAGACCATTGGCGTCACTCGAACGGACTAGTGGTAACCCGTTCGGAACCGGTTCCGAAGACGCCCGACCACTAAGGGTGGACGAGCCTAAAGTCTGATGCGCTCCCAGACCAGGGACCGACGTGGGAACCCCGCCGGACGGCCAGACTCGAACCCGCCGAAGGGGTCGGCGACGTGACTGAGGGAGGAACGCGGTGACGGGCAAGAGGGGTATCGCGTTAGCCGCCGTCGTGGGGTTGGCGGTCGTGGGGATCGGGGGGACGGCGGTGGCCGAGCCGGCCGACCGGGGGAGCCGGATCGACCGGCAGGTCGTGCAGCGGGCGTTGGACGCCATGGCGCGCACCGGGGGCCAGGGCGTCCAGGTCCGCGTCAGCGACGGGCGGCACGAGTTCACCGCCCGCGCCGGCACGGCGGAGGTCGACTCGCCGCGCCCGGTGCCGACCGACGGCCGGTTCCGGGTCGGCAGCATCACCAAGACGTTCGTGTCGACCGTCGTGCTCCAGCTGGTCGGCGAGGGCGAGATCGAGCTCGACGCGCCGGTGCACCGGTACCTGCCCGGCCTGCTGCCGGACGGTGACCGGATCACCGTGCGGCACCTGCTGCAGCACACCAGCGGGCTCTACAACTACACGTCCGCGCTGCCGCCCGGCCCGGACGGCGCGCTGGCCATCCGGTACAAGACGTGGACGCCCGCGGAGCTGCTCGCGATGTCGACGTCGCGGCCGCTGGACTTCCAGCCCGGCACGAGCTGGAAGTACTCGAACACCAACTACGTCGTCGCCGGGATGCTGGTGGAGAAGGTCACCGGCCGGCCGTACGGGGTGGCGGTGCAGCAGCGAGTGCTTCGTCCGCTGGGCCTGCGGTCGACGTACGTGCCGGGCAACCGCACCGACATCCCCGGCCCGCACGCCCACGGCTACATCAGGGCAGGCGGGCAGGTCGTCGACATCACCGAGTTCAACCCGTCGGTGGCGTACGCCGCGGGCGAGATGATCTCCACGACGGCCGACCTCGACCGGTTCCTGGACGCGCTGCTGGACGGCCGCCTGCTCCGGCCGGCGCAGCAGCGGGAGCTGACCGCGACGCTGCCGATCGCCGGCGGCTACGCGTTGGGCATCGAGAAGACCGACCTGGACTGCGGCGTGGCGGTCTGGGGCCACGGCGGCGGCATCCCGGGCTACAACAGCCTGGTGATCAGCACGGCGGACACGAAGACCCGCATGACGGCCTCGCTGACCTCCGCGCCGGACCCGGGCCAGATCGAGGGTTACGACGAGCTGCTGAACGAGGTGTTCTGCTGACGCGGTGAGGCGGTGGGGCGTCCGGTCGGGCGCCCCACCGCCCGGCGGGCTCAGTCCCGCCACTGCTGCGCGGGCGCGACGCCCGGCAGCGGCTTGCCGATGAGGGCCACCGGGATGAAGAAGCAGATCTGGCCGATCGCCATGGTCAACGTGGCCAGCGCCTTGTCGTCGTAGTGGGCGGACGCCTGGGCGTACAGGTCGTCGGTGACGCGCTCGCCGTGCGGGTTGGGGGTGAGCACCGCCTCGACGAGGGCCAGCGCGGCCCGTTCGGCGGCGGTGAAGTGGGGCGCGTCCGGCCAGGACGCGACGGCGGTGATGCGCTCTTCCGACACACCCGCCTTGCGGAGGTTGCCGGTGTGCAGGGTGGTCAGGTAGGTGTTGCCGACGAGCTGCCCCGCGCGCAGGTGCACCAGGCTGATGGTGGTCGGCGGGACCGAGCCGTTGCCGACGGCCTGGAACATGATCTTGGCGAGCTCCCCGAGCTCGGGCACGAGCACGGCGGGGTTGGGCAGACGGGACTGGAGCGAGTCCTGGATGGCGGTCATCGTGGAGGTGTCCTCTCGGATTTCGTCGTCTTCACCGCACTGACGCGTCGCGAGGCGCGGACGTGACCGCGCGGTGGACGGCGGCGGCCAGCCGGTCGTGCTCGGGGTAGGACCAGTCGAAGGCGAAGCGGCGGCGGGTGTAGCCGAAGGCGATGCCGCCGAGGGGGTCGGCGAACGACTCCGCGCCCGCGGACCCGTTGTGGCCGAACGCCTTCGCGCTCAGGAACGGGTAGCGCAGGCCCTTCGCCTGGAACCCGAGGGCGTACTGCCCCGCCTCTTCGGTGACGAGGTCGCGACCCGTGGAGTGGAGCATGGCGAACTCGTCGAGCGTGTCGGGCTCGAGCAACGGCGCCCGACCGTCCAGGCCGAACACCGCCGCGGCGTACATCCCGGCCAACGCGCGGGCGTTGCCGACGCCGCCGGCGGACGCCTGGCCGAGCGCGCGCACCCGCCGGGTGTTGAGGAACGCCACCTGGTCCAGCGGCGGGGTGGAGTTCAGGCCGTAGCCGATGCCGGTGATGCTGTGCGGTCCCGGGACGTCCGCCCAGAACGCGGCGAGCTCCGCCGGGCTCGCCGATCCCGGCCGCACCTCCCGGAACCGGTCCTCCAGCGCCTCCGGCAGCCCCAGGTGCAGGTCCAGCCCGTGGGGCGCCCGCACCCGCTCCTCGAACCACGCCTGGAGCGACCGGCCCGTGGCCCGGCGGACGACCTCGCCCACGATCGCGAACGTCACGAACCCGCCGTAGCCGTAGGCCGAGCCGGGCCGCCAGTACGGCCGCTGCCCGGCCAGCCGCCGGGCGATCACCTCGTCGTCCGCGAGCTCCTCGGCGGTGAGGCCGCCGTCGACGCCGATCACGCCGGAACGGTGGGTGAGCACGTCCCGCAGCGTGATCCGGCCCTTGCCCGCGGCGGCGAACTCCGGCCAGTGGTGCGCGACGGGCCGGTCCAGCTCCAGCGCGCCGTCCTGCACGAGCAGCGCCACCGCCAACGTCGCGGCGCCCTTGGTCGCGGAGTAGACGCCGGTCAGGGTGTCGCCGGTCACCGCGTCGCCGGTCCCTTGGTCCCCGCTGCTGCCGTCGCCGGACCACAGGTCCACCACCAGGCGACCGTGCGCGTAGACCGCCAACTGGGCGCCGGCCCCGGGGTCGACCGCGTCGGCGAACTCCTCGCGCACGCCCTCGAAACCCTCGGCTACCGTGCCTCGTACCTCGATGTCCCTCATCGTCCGGTCCGCTCCGATCGTCGTGTCACCGCTTCGTCGCGGCCATGACGCGGCGGTGGCCGGGAACGTGACCGGACCGCGCCGGTCACATCGCGGGCGTCCCGTTCGTCATCGGTTCGACCGCCGACCCGAGAGGTGACCATGAACGACAGCGACTTCCTGGCCCGGCGCTTCGAGGAGCACCGCGGGCACCTGAAAGCGGTGGCCTACCGGATGCTCGGCTCGCTGACCGAGGCCGACGACGCCGTCCAGGAGGCCTGGCTGCGGCTGGCCCGCTCCGAGGCCGAGGACATCGACAACCTCGGCGGCTGGCTCACCACGGTCGTCGGCCGGGTCTGCCTCGACCTGCTGCGCTCACGCCGGCAGCGCCGGGAGGACCCGCTCGACGACCGCCTGCCCGACCCGGTCGTCACCGACGAGGTCGCCGACCCCGAGCACCAGGTGCTGGTGGCCGACTCGGTGGGCCTGGCGCTGCTGGTGGTGCTGGAATCGCTCAATCCCGCCGAACGGCTGGCGTTCGTCCTGCACGACCTGTTCGGCCTGCCGTTCGAGGAGATCGCCCCGATCCTGGACCGCACGCCGGTCGCGGCCAGGAAGCTGGCCAGCCGGGCCCGGCAGCGCGTCCAGGGCGCGGCGCCCGCGCCGGATCGCGACCCGGCCACCCAACGCCGCGTCGTCGACGCCTTCCTCACCGCCGCGCGCGGCGGGGACCTCACGGCCCTGCTCGCCGTCCTGGACCCCGACGTCACCCTGCGCGCGGACGGCGGCAAGGCGCTCGCCGGCATGCGGGTCCTGCACGGCGCCGAGGCCGTGGCCGGGCAGCTCGACACGTTCCACCGCATGGCCACCCTCGCGACCGCGCGTCCCGCGCTGGTCAACGGCTCGGCCGGGCTGGTCAACACCATCGACGGCGAGCTGTTCTCGATCATGGGCTTCACCGTGGCCGACGGGCGGATCGTCGAGATCGACATCCTGTCCGACCCCGACCGGCTGGCCGGCTTCGACCTCGACGGCGTCCTCGGCACGGACCCCGACGGCACGGACCCCGACGGCACGGACCCCGACGGCACGGGGAAGTGACGCCCGACGGCCCGTCCGGGGGCAGGACGGGCCGTCGGGTGGGGAAGAGCGCGGCGACCGGGCGGCGCCGCCGCGCCCTGGTCTACCCGGTGGTGGCCAGGAACTTCTCCACCTGCTCCACGACGAACGCGTGGTCCTCGGCCTGGGGCAGGCCGGACACGCCGACGGTGCCGACCAGGCCGACACCGGCCACGTTCACCGGGAACACGCCGCCGTGCGCGGCGTAGCGGTCGGGGTCGAGGCGTGAGTCCGCTTCGAACGTCTTGCCGCTCGCCCGGAAGGCCTCGCCGACCCGGTAGGAGCTCTGCCCGTAGCGGTCCACCACGCGGCTCTTGCGGTCGATCCACTCGTCGTTGTCCGCCGACGTGCCCGCCAGCGCCGCGTGGAACAGGCGCTGCTGCCCCCGGCGCACCGAGATCGTCACCGGCAGCGACCGCTCCCGCGCGGCGGCCAGCAGGAACGCGCCCAGCGCCAGCGCCACGTCGTTGTCGAACGACGTGAACACCAGTCGCGACTCCTGCTCGGCCAACGTCTCCAGCAAGCTCACAGCGACACCACCTGTCCGGTCCGGGCGGAGGCGAACGCCGCCTCGATGACGTCCAGCGCGCGCACGGCGGACTCCGGCTCGACCGGCAGCGGGCCGCCTTCGGTCAGCGCGGCCACCAGCAGCCGGTAGAACTCGGAGTAGGCGCCGGGCAAACCGACGACCTCCTCCGCGTCGTCCAGCACGCCCAACCGGCCATTTGTCGACAAATCTTCAAACGGCTTGCCGGCGTCCAGGGCGTCCTCCTGGCGGTCGAGGCCGTGCGAGACGTACGCGCCCGCCGAGCCCAGCACGCGGAACCGCGGCCCGTGGTCCGGCGCGGCGGAACTGGCCCAAAGGTGTGAACGCACCCCGTTCGCGTGCGTCAACGCCACGAACACGTCGTCGTCGACCTCGACGCCCGGCCGCCGCAGGTCCACTTCCGCGTACACGGTCGACACCGGGCCGAACAGCTCCAACGCCTGGTCGACCAGGTGCGCGCCCAGGTCGTACAGCAGCCCGCCCGCCTCCTCGGGCGCGCCGAACTCGCGCCAGTTGTCCCACACCTCCGGCACCCACCGCTCGAACCGCGACTCGAACCGCGTCACCGCGCCCAGCGCGCCCTCGGCCAGCAGCGACCGGAGCGTGCGGAAGTCGCTGTCCCACCGCCGGTTCTGGAACACCGTCACCGGCACGTCCCGGTCCCGCGCCGCCTGGAGCACCAGGCGCGCGTCCGCCGAGGTCGGCGCGAACGGCTTGTCCACCACGACCGGGATGCCTGCCTCGATCGCCGCCATCGCCAGCGGCACGTGGGTGCGGTTCGGGGTGGCGACCACGACCAGGTCCAGGTCGAGCGCGAACAGCTCCTCCACCGTGCCCGGCAGCGCGACGCCGGGGTGGGCGGCCTCGGCGTGCGCCCGGCGGGTGGCGTCCGAGGTGACGACGGCGCTCAGCTCCAGGCCGGGCGTCGCCGCGATGAGCGGTGCGTGGAACACGCGGCCGGCGATGCCGTAGCCGAGCAGTCCGGTGCGGAGAGACATGGCAGTGATTAAAGCAACGGCGTGTAGTAAACGCCAGGTGCGATGATGGACACGTGGCCAACTTGCGCTTCCTGCGGGGGTACAACGACGCGGTGGTGCTCGGCTTGGCCAGATCCGGCGCGGTGACCAGGGTCGAGCTGGCCGACCGCAGCGGGCTCACGCCACAGGCGGTGTCCAAGGTGGTGAGCAGGCTCATCGACGACGGCCTGCTGGTCGAGTCCGGCACGCGCAACGTGGGCGTCGGCAAGCCGCGCACCCTGCTCAAGCTCGTCGCCGACAGCAGGCTCGCGCTCGGCGCGCAGGTCGAGCGCGACGAGCTGCGCGTCGTGCTGACCGACCTCGCGGGCACCGTGCTCGACCGCGCGGTCGCGCCGCTGCCGCGCGACTTCGACCCGCCGACGTTCGTGGCGGAACTGCACCGGCTGGTCGACGGCCTGCGCAGCGAACGGCTCCTCGGGGTGGGCATCGGGTTCGTCGGCCCGCTGGACCACCGCACGGGCGTGGTGCACTACCCGACCGGCCTGTCCGAGTGGCAGGACGTGCCGCTGCGCGCGTTGGCCGAACGGCGGCTCGGCCTGCCGGTCGTGCTCGACAAGGACACCAACACGGCGGTCGTGGCCGAGGCGTGGCGGCGCGGCGAGGAGCTGCGGGACGCGGTGCTCGTGCTCGTCGGCACGGGTCTGGGCATCGGCATGCTGCTCGACGGCCGCGTGCACCGGGGCGTGCGCACCAACGCGGGGGAGTACGGGCACACCACCATCCAGCTCGACGGCCCGCCGTGCGTGTGCGGGCGCAGCGGGTGCATCGAGGCGCTGCACAACCTCGCCGCCGCCCGGGGCGACCTGGTCGAGGCCACGTCCGTGGTCGGCGTCGCGGTGGCGGACCTGGTGCAGCTGCTCGACATCGACCACGTGGTGCTGGCCGGTCGCGCGGTGCTCGCCGAACCCGCCGCCTACCTGGACGGCGTGCGCGCCAGGCTGCCCAAGGACGAGTGGCTGCCGGTGGACGTGTCGATCACCCCGTTGGGTGAAGACGTGGTCGCGGCGGGGGCGGCGATGCTCCTGCTGAGCGAGTTCTACGGCCGTCCTCGCTGACCAGAGCCGGCCGGATTTGGACATGCCCTGCTCACGGGCACCCGTGCGGGTGATTCACTGTGCGGCATGTATGCGCTCCGGTACGCCGTCGGCACCGACCCCGGCCTGCGCCGTGAAGCGAACGAGGACTCCGTGTACTTCAGCGAACGCCTGTTCGCCGTCGCCGACGGCATGGGCGGGCACGCGTACGGCGAAGTGGCGAGTTCGATCGCGGTGGCGGTGCTGGCCGACCTCGACGTGGACGCCGACGACCCACTCGGCGAGCTGGCCGGCGCGGCGCGGGAGATCGCGATCCGGCTGACCGACCTGGCCGAGGAGAACTTCGACATGCGCGGCATGGGCACCACGCTCACCGCGCTGCTGTGGGACGGCGAGCGCTTCGCGGTCGGGCACATCGGCGACTCGCGCTGCTACGTCGTCCGCGAGGGCGAGCTGACCCAGGTCACCCGCGACCACACCATGGTCCAGGCGCTGGTGGACGACGGGCGGATGGCCGCCGAGCAGGCCGCCGAGCACCCCGGCCGGTCCATGCTCATGCGCGCGTTGCAGGCGGGCAGCGCGCACGACCCGGACCTGTTCTTCCAGGACGTCGAGGCGGGCGACCGGTACCTGATCTGCTCGGACGGGCTGTCGGACGTGGTGGGCCCGGCGCGGATCGCCGAGCTGCTGGCCGCGTCCGCGGACGGTGACGAGGCCGTGCGGACGCTGATCGAGGCGGCCAACGCGGGCGGCGGGCCGGACAACATCACCTGCGTCGTGGTGGACGTGCTGCCGGCGGGCAACTCGTCGTGGCTGCCGAAGTGGCTGACGCGCTAGCGCCTGTTTCACAAGTCTCGTTCGATGAGAGTCGCGCCTGAGGTGGTTCCCGGCGGTGCGGCCGAATGGGCCGCATACCGCTGTTGTATG
>NZ_JBVJVK010000067.1:0-28616 GCF_055603705.1 Actinosynnema sp. NPDC037264
TCCAGGATCGCCCACTCCGCATCCGTCAGATCACCACGCGCCACAACGCAATTTGATCAAACCCTACGATCAACATTCCGGCGGACACGCCCTAGACCGCCGTGGCCCGCACCAGCACCAACCGCTCCGGGTGCTGCACGGGAGCCTGCACGCCCGCCGTGTCGAGCACCCGGCCCGGCAGCGTCACGCCGTCCTGCCACCACGGCAGGCGCACGCCCCAGTTGTCGGCGTTGCCGTCGGGCACGTCGCCGGGCGCCAACGGGCGCACGTGGTACGTCCGGTCCGCGGACAGGCCCGGCAGCCGCACCGGCCCCGGCGGGTAGAGCCGGGACGTGGCCAGCGCGACGATCGCGAACACGGCGTCCGACCCGTCCTCCGCCACCACCCCGTGCACCTCGATCGCCGGGTCCGGGTGGTCGCCGTGCACCGACACGCCGGAGTGCAGCAGCGGCCGCAGCTCCTTGTACAGGGCCACCCACGACCGCAGCCGCTCCAGGTCCGACTCCGACGCCGCGGTCAGGTCCCACTCGATGCCGAAGTGCCCGAACAGCGCCGTGCCCGCCCGGAAGTCGATCGGGTGCTGCCGGTGCGTGGTGTGCGACGTCCCCGAGCCCACGTGCGTCCCCATCAGCTCCAACGGGATCAGCGCGTTCGTCCACCGCTGCATCGACTGCCGCTCCAGCGCGTCGATGCAGTCCGACACCCACACCCGGTCCGTGCGCTCCAGGATCTCCAGGTCCACCCGCCCGCCGCCGGACGAGCACGACTCGATCTCCACGCCGGGGTGTCGCCGCCGCAGCTCGTCCAGCAGCCGGTAGACGGCCGCCGTCTGGCCGTGCACCCCCGCCCGGCCGGTCGGCCGGTGCCCGGCGTCCACCAGGTCCCGGTTGTGGTCCCACTTCAGGTAGGACACCGGGTACTCGGTGAGCAGCGCGTCCAGCCGCTCCAGGATGTGCGCGAACGCCTCCGGCCTGGCCAGGTCGAGCACCTGCTGGTGCCGTGCCGTGCCGGGCAGCCGGTCGCCCGCCGCCATGATCCAGTCCGGGTGCGCCCGGGCCAGCTCCGAGTCCGGGTTGACCATCTCCGGCTCGACCCAGATGCCGAACTGCATGCCCAACCCGGTCACGTGGTCGGTCAGCGGCCCGAGCCCGTCCGGCCACACCTCGTCGGAGACGTACCAGTCGCCGAGGCCGCGCCGATCGTCGCGCCGCGACCCGAACCAGCCGTCGTCCAGCACGAACCGCTCCCCGCCGACCGACGCGGCGGCGTCCGCCAACGCCTTCAGCCGGCCCAGGTCGTGGTCGAAGTACACGGCCTCCCAGGTGTTCACCACGACCGGCCGGGGCGAGGAGGGGTGCGACGCGCGCGAGCGCAGGTGCCGGTGGAACCGCGCCGACACCTCGTCCAGCCCTCGCCCGTACGACGCGTACTGCCACGGCGAGGTGTACGACTCGCCGGGCCCCAGCACGACCTCGCCGGACAGCAGCAGCTCACCCGACCCGAGCAGGGACACGGAGTGGTAGTTCTTCTCGGCGAACGTCCGGTGGTTGCCCGACCAGGCCGTGTGCACGGCCCAGATCTCGCCCGAGCGGTTGCCGAACCCGGCGGTGCCCGCGGCGAGCAGGTACGCCGAGTCGTAGCCGGTCCGACCGGTCCGGTTCTCGCGCACGTGCAGGCCGTGGTTCCACGCCGTGCGCTGCGGGCTGCGCTCCCGCGTCCAGCGCCCGGTGAAGTCCAGGAGCTCGACCGCCTGCGGCGGCGCGGGCAGGGTCAGGTTCACCGCGTCCACGGCGAAGTCGGACGACCCGGTGTTGGTCAGCACGGCCCGCTGCCGCACCAGCCCGGACGGCGTCAGCTCGATGACCAGTTCCAGCCCGAGCCCGGCGACCTCGTCCACCGCGCGGACCGCGGGACCGTCCACCGACACCACGCGGAACGCGGTCGAGAAGTCCCGCCCGCCCCGGTTGCCGACGATTCCCGGCGTGCCCAGCCAGCCCGCCGACTGCTCCGGCAGCACGGCCACGTCCACCGCGCCGTCGACCGAGAAGCCGATGGGGTGCGGAGACTGCGCGACCAGCACCGCGGCCAACTCCGCCGAGGTGAGTTCGCCCAGGTCAGCGCCCCAATGGCGGACCCGGGGGAGGGTGCTCCCGGAGAAGTCGAGCACCAGGCTCACACCCGCGGCCCGCAGGTGCGTCACGTCTGCCACTTGTGGTCTTCCTCTCTGGTGGTGAACCTCGTTGACTTACTTTAGTTGCTGGCGTAAGAATCGCCATACCTTGAACGTCACACGGCAGAAACCCACCGCCACCGCCCGAAAAGAGGAACGATGATTCGCACGACCTTGCACGACGGGTGGCGCCTGAGCGCGGTGGGTGGGCCGATCCCGGCGGTCGTCGCCGACCGCTCGGTGCCCGCCGCCGTGCCCGGCAGCACTCATCTCGACCTCCTCGCGGCGGGCCTGATCCCCGAGCCCTACCTGGACACCAACGAGGCCGAGCTGGCCTGGATGCACCGCGCCGACTGGCGCTACGAGCTGACCTTCGAGGCCGAGGCCGCGAAGCCCGGCGAGAAGGTCGAGATCGCGTTCGACGGCCTCGACACCGTCACCACGGTCGAGCTCAACGGCCGCGTCCTCGGCCACACGGCGAACATGTTCCGCTCGTACCGCTTCGACGTGCGCGAGCACCTCAAGGACGGCGCGAACGACCTCGTCGTCACCTTCCACTCCGCCCTGGCCTACGCCGAGGAGCAGGAGGAGAAGCTGGGCCGGCGCGACCGCGCCTACCCGCACCCGATGAACGCCCTGCGCAAGATGGCCTGCTCGTTCGGCTGGGACTGGGGCCCGGACCTGCAGACCGCGGGCATCTGGAAGCCGGTGCGGCTGGAGCGCTGGACCGAGGCGCGCCTGGCGCACGTGCGCCCGCTCGTCACGGTGGACGCGGACGGCACGGGCCGGGTCGAGGTGCACGTCGAGGTCGACCGCGCCGGCGACACCGACCTGACCGCGATCGCGACCGTGGCCGGCGTCGAGCAGCGCGTCCGGGTCGAGGGCGATTCCGCCGTGGTGACCGTCGAGGTGCCGGACGTCGAACTGTGGTGGCCCGTGGGCTACGGCGACCACCCCCTCTACGACTTGGCCGTCATCCTCCAGTCCGGCGGCGAGGACGTCGACCGCGCCGACCGCCGCGTCGGCTTCCGCACCATCACCGTCGACACGACGCCCGACGAGGTCGGCACGCCGTTCACGTTCGTCGTCAACGGCAAGCCGGTGTTCGCCAAGGGCGCCAACTGGATCCCGGACGACCACTTCCTCACCCGCGTCACCCGCGACCGCCTGGCCCACCGGGTCGACCAGGCCGTCGACGCCAACATGAACATGCTCCGCATCTGGGGCGGCGGCATCTACGAGACCGAGGACTTCTACGACGTCTGCGACGAGCGCGGCGTGCTGGTGTGGCAGGACTTCCTGTTCGCCTGCGCCGCGTACGCCGAGGAATCGCCGCTGTGGGAAGAGGTCGAGGCCGAGGCGCGCGAGAACGTCGCCCGCCTGACCTCGCACGCGTCCCTGGCGCTGTGGAACGGCAACAACGAGAACCTGTGGGGCTTCGCCGACTGGGGCTGGGCGGAGCAGCTGCAGGGCCGCACCTGGGGCCTCGGCTTCTACACCGACCTGCTGCCGAAGATCGTCGCCGAGCTCGACCCGACCCGGCACTACTCGCCGGGCAGCCCGTACAGCCCGGGCGAGCTCCACCCGAACGAGGACACCCACGGCACGCGCCACGAGTGGGAGGTATGGAACCGGATCGACTACACCCACTACCGCGACCACACCCCGCGGTTCTGCTCGGAGTTCGGCTTCCAGGGCCCGCCGACCTGGGCGACGCTCACCAAGTGGGTGCACGACGAGCCGATGACGCCGACCTCGCCCGCGTTCCTGCTGCACCAGAAGGCCGAGGACGGCAACGGCAAGCTCGACCGCGGCCTCGCGCCGCACCTGCCCGCGCCGGCGGAGTTCCCGGACTGGCACTGGGCGACCCAGCTCAACCAGGCTCGCGCGGTCGCGTTCGGCGTCGAGCACTTCCGCTCGCACTGGCCCCGCACGGCGGGCGCGCTGGTGTGGCAGCTCAACGACTGCTGGCCGGTGACCTCGTGGGCCGCGATCGACGGCGAGGAGCGGCTCAAGCCGCTGTACTACGCGCTCAAGCACGCCTTCGCGCCACGCCTGCTGACCGTCCAGCCGCGTGACGGGGTGGACGCGCTCATCGCGGTCAACGACACCGACGAGGCCTGGACCGGTGACGTCGCGCTGGAGCGCCAGACGTTCACGGGCGAGGTGCTCGCGGCGGCTAAACTCCCGCTCGACGTGCCGGCGAGGTCGGTGGCGCGGCTCGACCTGGTGGCCGAACTGATCACGCCGGGCGACCCGAAGGGGGAGGTGCTGGTGGTGAGCACGGCCGAAGCGCGCACCGCGCACCTGTTCCGCGAGGACCTGGAGCTGGCCTACGACCCCGCGCCGCTGACCGCCGAGGTGCGGCGGGTGGACGGCGGGTACCGGGTGGACGTCACCGCGTCCTCCTTCGCCCGTGACGTCGCGCTGCTGGCCGACCGGGTCGCCGAGGACGCCGTCGTCGACGACACCCTGGTCACCCTGCCCGCCGGCGGCACGCACTCGTTCCTGGTCCGGACCGCGGCCGAGCTGGCCGACCCGGCCGCGCTGACCGGTCCGCTGGTGCTGCGCTCGGCCAACGACCTGTGCGCGGTGCGGACATGACGACCGGTTCGACCGGCGCCGTCGGCCTGGTCCTGGCCCGCCCCGCGCGGCTGCTGGGCGCGGAGCCGTTCTTCATGGAGTTCATCGCGGGCATCGAGGAGCGGCTCGCCGAGGGCGACCGGTCGGTGCTGCTGCACGTCGTGGGCGCCGAGGACGCGGAGATCGCCGCCTACCGCAGGTGGGCGGCGCGCGGCCTGGTCGACGCGGTCGTGGTCGTCAACCGCACGGTGGACGACCACCGGCCGGCGGTGCTGCGCGAGATGGGCCTGCCCGCGCTGTACGTGGGCGAGCCGGACGAGCTGGCCGTGCCCGCGGTGCGCACCGACGACGCGGGCCCCGTGCGGGAGGCGTTGGCGTACCTGCTCGACCTCGGGCACCGGCGCATCGCCCGGGTCAGCGGCCCGACCACGCTGCTGCACACCAGGGCGCGCACCGCCGCGCTGCTCGAGGGCTGCGCGGAGGCGGGCATCGAGCCCGTCGTGCTGGAGGGCGACTACTCCGAGGAGTCGGGGGCGAAGCTCACCACCGCGCTGCTCAACTCCCCGGAGCCGCCGACCGCGATCCTCTACGACAACGACGTGATGGCCGTGGCGGGCCTCAACGTCGCCAAGGAACTCGGCGTCGCCGTGCCCGACCGGCTCAGCCTGGTGGCGTGGGACGACTCGTCGCTGTGCCGGCTCGCGTCACCCGCCCTGACCACGATGAGCGTGGACGTGCACCAGTTCGGCGTCACGGTCGCCGAGTCGGTGCTGGAGCTGATCGAGGGCGTCGAGGTCGCCGAGCGCTGGTCGCCCAAGCCCACGCTCATCGCGCGGGAGAGCACCCGATAGAAGGATCCCCATGACCCACCACGCCGCCGAGTCGCGGTACGACGCCATGCCCTACCGCCGGTCCGGCCGCAGCGGGCTCAAGCTGCCCGCCGTGTCGCTCGGCCTGTGGCACAACTTCGGGCACGACAAGCACCTCGACGGCCAGCGGGCCATCCTGCGCCGCGCGTTCGACCTCGGCGTGACGCACTTCGACCTGGCCAACAACTACGGGCCGCCGCCCGGCAGCGCCGAGGAGAACTTCGGCCGGCTGTTCGCGGCGGACTTCCGGCCGTACCGCGACGAGATCCTGGTGTCCACCAAGGCCGGCTACCACATGTTCGACGGCCCGTACGGCGAGTGGGGCTCCCGCAAGTACCTGGTCAGCTCATTGGACCGGTCGCTGGCGCGGATGGGCCTGGACTACGTCGACGTCTTCTACCACCACCGGCCCGACCCGGACACCCCCATCGAGGAGACGATGGGCGCGCTGGACCACGTCGTCCGCTCGGGCAAGGCGCTGTACGCCGGCATCTCGAACTACTCGGCGGAGCAGACCGCGGAAGCGGCCCGGGTGCTGCGCGAGCTGGGCACGCCGCTGCTGATCCACCAGCCGTCGTACTCGATGTTCAACCGGTGGGTCGAGGACGGCCTGCTGGACGTGCTGGCCGAGGTCGGCGCGGGCAGCATCGCGTTCTCGCCGCTGGCGCAGGGCGTGCTGACCGACCGCTACCTCGACGGCGTGCCGGCGGGTTCGCGCGCGGCGGGCGCCTCGCCGTTCCTCTCGGCGTCCAACCTGGACGACGCGACGCTGGCGAAGGTGCGCGCGCTCGACGAGATCGCGAAGCGGCGCGGGCAGACGCTGGCGCAGCTGGCGATCGCGTGGGTGCTGCGCAACGTGACGTCCGCGCTGATCGGCGCCTCCAGCGTGAAGCAGCTGGAGGACAACGTGGCCGCGACGGCGAACCTGGCGTTCGAGGCCGACGAGCTGGCCGAGATCGAACGGCACCTCTGACGTCCCGCGCGGCGTGAGATGAACCGCTTCAGCGCTGCTGTCAACGCCTCTTGACGAAACTTTGCTTAACCGCTTAACTAAGTCCCATGGGGCAAGCACTCGACCCGGTCGCGGTCGCCATCGACATCGGCGGCACCAAGCTCGCCGCGGCGTTGGTCGAGTCCGACGGCACCGTCCTGGCCCGCCGCACCACGGCGACGCCCGCGGGTGACGCGGAGGCGGTCTGGGGCGGCCTCGCGGGAGTTCTCGACGAACTCCTCGCCGCCGCCCCGGACCGCACCGTGCTCGGCGCGGGCATCGCCTCGGCCGCGCCGATGGACCTGCGCACCGGCACGATCAGCCCGGTCAACATCCCGGGCTGGCGCGACTTCCCGATCACCGCCCGCGTCGGCGAGCTGCTGCCCGGCCTGCCGGTTCGGCTCGGCGGCGACGCGCTGTGCATGGCGCTGGCCGAGTACCACCACGGCAACGGCCGCGGCAGCGGGTGCCTGCTCGGCATGGTCGTGTCCACCGGCATCGGCGGCGGGTTCGTCTTCGCCGGCCGGCCGCACTTCGGCGCCACCGGCAACGCGGGCCACGTCGGCCACTTCGTGGTCGACCCGACCGGCCCGCTGTGCGGCTGCGGCGCGAACGGCTGCTCCGAGGCCTTCGCCAGCGGCCCGTCGATGGTGCGCTGGGCGTTGGAGCAGGGCTGGCAGCCGCTCGGGGGCACGGCGGACGGCGTCGCGCTCGCCGCGTCGGCCAGGGCGGGCGACCCGACCGCGGCGGCGGCGTTCCGCCGTTCCGGCGCGGCGGTCGCCCAGGTCATCACGGTCGCCTCCGCGTTGTGCGAGGTCGACCGCGTGGTCATCGGCGGTGGGGTCGCGCAGGCCTGGGACCTGCTCGAACCCGCCATCACGCAGCCGCTCGCGGACTACGCGGGGCTGGCGTTCATGCGCCGGGTCGACGTGCTCCCGGCGACGTTGGGCGTCGACTCGGGACTGATCGGGGCCGCGGCGCTGCTCGCGGACGACCGCGTCCCGTCCGTGCCCGTGGGAATCTGAGGACACACCGTGCGCAAGCTGGACACCACCGTCCGGGAGTACCACTGGGGTTCGCGGACCGCGCTGGCCGAGCTGCGCGGCGAACCGTCGCCCAGCGCCGTGCCGCAGGCCGAGCTGTGGGTCGGCGCGCACCCCGACGACCCGTCCCGGCTGGCCGACTGCGACGTGCCGCTGGACGCCTACCTCGCCGCCAATCCCGCCGGCCTGCTCGGGCCGGCCGGCCTGGCCGCGTTCGGGCCGCGGCTGCCGTTCCTGCTCAAGGTGCTGGCCGTGGACGCGCCGCTGTCGTTGCAGGTGCACCCGAACCGCGAACAGGCCGCGGTCGGGTTCGCCGAGCACGGCTACCGCGACGACCGGCCCAAGCCGGAGGTCCTGGTGGCGCTGACCGAGTTCGAGACGCTGTCCGGCTTCCGCCGCCCTGACGAGACCGCGGCGCTGCTGGACGAGCTGGGCCTGCCGTCGCTGGCCCCGATGCGGGCCGAGCTGTCGGTCTGCCACACGTGGGGAGCGCTGCGCTGGGCGTTGCAGACCGCGGACGCGGCCCTGGTCGCGGAGGTGGCGACGGCCGCGGCGCGCGTGCCCGCGCTGGCGCACGTCGCGGCACTGGCCGAGGTCTACCCGGAGGACGCGGGCGTGGTGGCGGCGTTGCTGCTCAACGCGGTGAAGCTGCGGCCGGGGCAGGGTGTCTACGTGGGCGCGGGGGTGCTGCACGCCCACCTGCGCGGCACGGGCGTCGAGCTGATGGCGAACTCCGACAACGTGCTGCGCGCGGGCCTGACCACCAAACCGGTCGACGTGCCCGCGGTGCTGTCGCTGGTGGACCACGAGAGCGGGCCCGCGGCCGTGCTCGACGGCGAGGGCGACGGCCCGGTGAGGACCTACCGGACGCCCGACCCCGAGTTCCGCCTGCACGCCGTGCGGCCGGGCGCCGTGCTGCCCGGTGCCGGCCCACAGCTCCTGTTGTGCACCAAGGGTTCCGTCGTCGTCAGGCGCGGCGGTGACGAGGTCGCGCTGCGCGGCGGTGAGTCGGCGTTCCTGCCGCACAGCGCCGACGCGGCCGAGGTCTCCGGCGACGGCGAGGCGTTCTGGGCGACCACGAACCTCGGCTGACGCGGGTGAGCACACGGGCGCGGGCTGGTTCGCCGCACCCGTGTGCTCGTTCCCACTGCGCTACCGGGGTTGTTGCCGGCAGGTCCTACTGGAAGTTCACGTCACTGCACAGGTAGTAGGCCTGGTCCATGTGGCTGGCCTGCCAGATCGTGAACACCACGTGGCGGCCGGTGCGGCTGCCCGCGTTGACCTGGGCCTGGTAGAGGCCCGTGGTGCCGTAGCGACCGGTCGAGGTGACCAGCTCCAGGTCGCTCCAGCGCAGCGGCGTGGTCGCGGTGTTGACGCCCTGGCGGGTGATGTAGATGCGCAGGTAGTCCGCGCCGTGCCGCGCCTGGTCGGTGATGGTCAGGGTGAACTGGCGCGGCTTGGTGGCGGTGTTCCACGCGCCGACCGCGTCGAGCGCCCGGTAGCGGCCGCTCTCGGCCAGGCCACCGCTGCACAGCTGGCCGTTCGGCAGGGCGCCCTGGTGGTTGCCGCCGACACCGTTGCGGTAGAGGCCGTTCCAGTTCCACATCGCGTTCGGGTCGGCCTTCCAGGCCTGCGCGCACATCGGGTCCGTCTGACCCATGTTCGGGTTCAGGTGGTCGCTGCCCCAGCGCTGGAAGCAGCCGTAGTTGCGCGACGGCGGGTCGGTGACCGAGCCGTGCGCGCTCGCGACGCCTGATGCGCCCACCAGGGTGACGACGCTGGCCGCGAGGACCGCGAGGACCGAGCTGAAGACGCCGATCACCGATCGGGTACCGCGTCGGAAGGTCATGTGTGTGAGTCCTCCACGTTGAGGATGACCGAGTACAGGGCTGGGAGCGCTCCCAGATCCCAAGGTAGCGAACCGCACACGGTCTGTGAACCCCATCCGCGCACGAAGCTGATTCGTTCCAGTTGGGCACCCGAACGGCCCAACCACCACCCCCGCCCGCGCGTGTCGAACGCCCGGAACCCGCGTGTCGGACGCTCAAGACCCCGAATTCAACGTTCAGGACGCCGTCACTACCGGTAGTAGCCCTCCACCGGAACGGTCGCTTCGGCCAGCAGCGCCGGCCCTTCCTGCGGCACGGGCGCGAAGCCGCCACCCGGCTTCAGCGCGTTCAGCTGCTCGGTCGACAACGCGAACACCACCCGCCCCAGCCCCGACCGCTCGATCGCGCCCACGCACATCCCGCACGGCTGGCAGCTGGTGAACATCGTCGTCCCGGCCGCCACCTCCGGCGCGAGCGACCGCGCCGCCCACCGCGCCAGCTTCAGCTCCGGGTGCGCGGTGATGTCGTCGTCCGTCAGGCTGGTGTTGCGCTCCTCCATCAACACCGCGCCGTCCGGCCCCACCAACAACGACCCGAACGGCGGGTTGCCCGACGCGCGCGCCTCCGCCGCCAGCTCGATCGCCCTGTGCAAGCTCATCGGAACTCCTTTCGCACCGTGGCCAAAGCGTGCCACGCGACTTCGGGGTGGACGGTCTCCTGCGGATCCCCGACGAACGGGTCCAGCACCACGGCCGCCGCGCCGGACGACCGCAACTCCGCCAGGTCGCCCAGGACCTGCGCCACGGTGCCCTCGCCCAACCGCCGCTCCGGCCCCAACTCGTCGGACGTGATGTGCAGCAGAACGCGGGGGGTCAAGGCGGGCAACGGTTTCCCCTCCGCCTCCGCGATGACCTTCAACCGCGCCAACGCCTCCCGGTACCCCGAAGGCGTGAGCCGCAAGCTGTGCCACGCGTCCCCGAGCCGAACGGCCCGCCGCAGCGCCGCGTCGGAGTGCCCGCCCACCCAGATCGGGATCCGCCCGGCCCGGTAGTCCGACTCGTCGCGCCACGCCTCCCGCACCACCCGCAGACCCTCGTCGGTCAACCGGCCGCGTTCGGCGAAAGGCACACCCAGCGCCTCGTACTCCTGCCGCGCCCACCCCACGCCGACGCCGAGCACGAACCGACCGCCGGACAGCTCGTTCACGTTCGCCGCCATCCGCGCCACCAGCAACGGGTGCCGGTAGGGCAGCACGAGCACGGTGGTGCCGAGCCGGATCCGCGACGTCACCCCGGCCAGCCACGCCAGCGCGGTGAACGGCTCGTAGAACGGGGCCGGGTACTGCTCGGCCACGTCCGGCGTGACGGCCACGTGGTCGGACACCATCAAGAGGTCGAAGCCGAGGCCCTCGACCGTCCGCGCCCAGTCCCGCAGCACGTCCGGCGAGGTGCCCGGCCCGAAGTTCGGGACGTTCACACCGATCTGCACGGCGCCAACGCTATGCGGAATCCCGGCGATCCTGAAGAGACTTCCCCCTGCCTGAGGCGGCTTCCACCGCAAATTCCACGGTAAAGTCCGCCCATGACCGGGAACCTCGATCCGACCGACTGGTCCATCCTCGCCGAGCTGCAACGCGACGGCCGGATCGCGCTCAGCGAGCTGGGCCGCCGGGTCAACCTGAGCGCCTCGGCGACCACCGAACGCGTCCGCAGGCTGGAGTCCGCCGGCGTGATCACCGGCTACCGGGCCGAGGTCGACCTGGCCAAGGTCGGCTACGCCGTGCTCGCCGTCGTCCGCCTGAAGTACCCGGGCAACCGCCACGAGCCGCTGCACGCGCTGCTCGCCGACCGCCCCGAGATCCTGGAGTGCCTGCGCACCACGGGCGACGACTGCTACACGCTCAAGGTCGCCGCCACGTCCATGCCGCACCTGGAGCAGGTGGTCAACGACCTGACCGGCTTCGGCAGCACGACCACGAACATCGTCTACAGCCAGACCCTGCCGTACCGGGGCGTGGCGCCGGCGTAGCGCGACGGCACACCCCGGTCCCGGCTACCGCCAGGCCACCGCCGGCGCGCACGTCGCCGGGTCGAGGTCGCGCGCACCCGCCACGATCACCCCGTCCGGGCGCACCCAGCACTTGGTCGGGTCCCACTGGTCGCGCCACTCGCCGAGCAACGCGCCCTGCGCGTCATAGGCGTGGACGACCCCGAGCCGGTCCCACCCCTCCGGCATGTCCCAGTCGGCCGGGTGCGCGATGCGGGCCACGAACGTGCCGTTGGCCAACCGCGCCTCCACCGACCGGCCGCCGTGCAGGTAGACGACCTTGGCGACCTGGTCCGTCACCCGTCCCACCGCCAGGTCGTAGCCCAACTGGTCGGCGTACTCCGCCTTGCCGCCCGCACCGCCGTTCGACGAGGCCAGCTCGTCGAGCGCGAGCACGCCGGGCAGCCACCCCGAGTCCCAGACCAGCCGGGCGGCCGCGTTGTACGGCATCACCGGACCGTCCACGGTGCAGCCCACCTGCTCGCTCGACGTGTAGAGCAGGGCGAACGCGCCGACGTCGTCGGTGACGTACTGGTGCAGCACCGCCTTGCCGGGCCGCAGCGTGCTCTCCATGCAGCCCCGCTCGATCTCGCCGATGCGTTCGGCGGACAACCCCGGCACCACCGGCGGCCCGGCCGGCGCGGCGGACGTCGTGGTCGTCACCACCACCTGGCTCGCCGCGGTCCCCTCACCACCCTGCCGCGCCGGCACCACGACCGCGACCAGGGCGACCACGGCCGCCGCCGCGACACCGGCCGTGAGCAGGGGCGCGAACCGGACGGCGCGGCGACCGCCGGTCACCTCCTGCTCCAGCCGCGCGCGGATCTGCGCCCGGCGACGGGGCGGAACGTCCCGGGTCGGGGGGAGTGCGTGGTTCATCGGTCCTCCAGGGTGAGCGCGGGAACGGCGACGACCGGCGCGGCGCCCAGCCTGCGGGTCAGCCGGGCCTTCGCCTTGCTGACCCTGGCCCGGACGCTGACCTCGGCGATGCCGAGCACGCCGGCGGCGTCGGCGTACGACACGCCGGACCACACGCACAGCGCGAGCGCTTCCCGTTCGTTGCGGGGCAGTTCCTCGACGGCGGCCAGCAGCAACGCCATCCGCCGCTGGTCGTCGACCCGCTCGGCCACCTGGTCGGCGTGGTCGGGGACCGGGGTCTCCACCGGCGCCTTGCGGAACAGCCGCAGCCGACGCGCCACCGTGCGCCGGTCGCTGCGCACCACGTTCGTGGCCACGGCCAGCAGCCACGGCAGGGCGGAGTCGTGCTCCAGCCGCAGCCGGTCGCGCTTGCGCCAGGCCACCAGGAACGTGTTCTGCAGGTGGTCCTCGGCCGCCGCCCACGACGCGGTCAGGCGGAAGCAGTGGTTGTAGACCGCCTTGGCGTGCCGGTCGAACAGCACGCCGAAGGCCGGCCCGCTCCCTGCCGCGGCCTGTGACCACAGGGTGCGGTCGTCATCGGTCGTCATGTCCTGCTTGTGCCCACCAGCCGAGGAGGTGTTGCCTCGCGTCGGGACGGGCGGAACGCCGAAAGGGCCGCCGTCAGCCGGGGCGGCCTCATCGTCGAGACCCCCGAGGCGTGAGGGAGAGCGCTCTCGCCCCACACCCCTGCCAAGCTGACGGCGGCCCCTCGAACCCGACAACGCCGCCGCCGTGCGTTGCGGGACGTCTGGGAACGTTCCCAGGTCTGACGGTAGCGCACCGCCGCCACCGCCGGCAAGCGCTTTCCTGCGGACCGACCACTGGGCCGTTCGCGCTGCTGAACAGCGAGAACGGCCCAGCGGGCCTCACGAGTGCGGACAGGTGTCGCGGTACTCGGAGATGGCTGTGCCACGGGGTGCGGGGCACAGGAACTGCTCGTACCGGGTGTCGTTGTCGACGAACCGCTTGAGCCACGCGATGCTGTACTTCGCGATCGTCGTGTTGGAGCTGTTCGGCGCGTAGTGGCTCGCGCCCTCCAGCTCCAGGTACGCCTTGTCCAGAGTGGACGGCAGGCTGGTGTAGAACGGCTCCGAGTGCGACGACACCGACGCCACCGAGTCGTTCTCCGCGCCGACGATCAGCGTCGGCGTCTGCACCGTCGACCACGTCTTGGTGGTGTTCCACGGGGTCAGCGGGATCGAGGCCTGCAGGCTCGGCCGGTCCTTCGTGGCCTCCAGCGCGCCTCCGCCGCCCATCGAGTGGCCCATCACGCCCAGCCGCGAGGCGTCGATCCGACTCCGCACGGAGCTGCTCGTCGTGAGGTAGTCCAACGCGGCCAGCAGCTGGTCGCCGCGCGAGGACGGCTGGTCGTACCGCGAGTTCGTGTCGATGATGAAGATGACGAAGCCCTGCGAGGCCAGCCGCGGTCCGAGCCACGAAAGGCTGGACTGGCTGGCCGTGTAGCCGGGCGAGACCGCGATCGCGCCGAACGTGCCCTCGGCGGTGCTGGTCGGGTAGTAGACGGTGCCGCCGCCGAAGCCGCGCACGCTGACCGACGACACCGTGGTCTGGCTGGTGGCGAACGGCCCGCGGGTGGCCTCGATGCTCGCGGTGCTCGGCGCCGGACCGCGTTCGTAGGGGTTCTCGGCGGCCTGGGCGACCGTGCCGGACGTGGTGAGGGCAACCACCGCGGCGAATACCAGGGCGCGGCGGGACAGGGGAGACCTCAGGGACATGGTGTGCTCTTCCCGGCGTGGCAAGGACTTGGCGGATAGTCCTCAGTGGACCTTGCTTGGCGCGTCAGAGTCTGACGCGCTACCTACTCCGGAGTCAAGTAACCGTCTCGCCACGCTGCGTGACGCGAAGGATATTCACCTCCGCGGACCGGGAAACCGGCCGACGACCGTAACTCCGACCTGCGAGGAAGCGCTCCCACGCACCTCTTGACCACGACCCACCCGATCACGAAGATCGGCCGCGACAGAGCCGTCGGACGAACGGAACCGCCGATGTCCCGCAGACACCTGAGCACCGCCCTGGCCGCGGTGCTCGCCGCCGGTCTCCTCACCGGAGGCGCCGCGGCCTCCCCGGAAGCGTCACGCCGGCCGGTCATCGGCGAGCCGCGCACCGAGCACGGCTGCGCCCGGATCGAGGAGCACCTCCCGCACCTGGACGAGTGGCCGAAGGTCGACAGCCGGGTCAAGTCGAACCCGTCCGACGAGCGGCGCGTCAAGAAGATCCTCGCGGGCATGACCCTGGCCGAGAAGGTCGGCCAGATGACGCAGCCGGAGATCGGCGCCATCACCCCGGACGAGGTGCGCGAGTACGGCATCGGCTCGGTCCTCAACGGCGGCGGCTCGTGGCCGGGCCGCGACAAGCACGCGTCACCCCAAGCCTGGCTCGCCCTGGCCGACGCCTATTGGGACGCGTCCAAGGCCAGCCGCACGGGCATCCCCGCCATCTGGGGCATCGACGCCGTGCACGGCAACAACAACGTCTACGGCGCCACGGTCTTCCCGCACAACATCGGCCTGGGCGCGGCGCACGACCCGTGCCTGATCCGGGACATCGGCAAGGCGACCGCCGAGCAGCTCCGCGCCACCGGCCAGGACTGGGCGTTCGCACCGACCCTGGCCGTGCCCCTCGACGACCGCTGGGGCCGCACCTACGAGGGCTTCTCCGAGGACCCGCGGATCACCCGCGCCTACGGCTACGAAGCCACCCGAGGGCTGCAGGGCAACAGCCGCAGCCGCGTCGGCGTGCTCGCCACCGCCAAGCACTTCATCGGCGACGGCGGCACCACCGGCGGCAAGGACCAGGGCGTCAACCCGGCCTCCGAAGCCGAGATGATCAACGTGCACGGCCAGGGCTACTACGGCGCGCTCGCCGCCGGCGCCCAGACCGTGATGGTGTCGTTCAACAGCTGGACCAACGACGAGCTCGACGAGGGCAAGCTGCACGGCAGCAAGCTCGCGGTGAACGACATCCTCAAGGGCAAGATGGGCTTCGACGGCCTCGTCGTCTCCGACTGGAACGGCATCGGCCAGGTCGCCGGCTGCACCAACTCGTCCTGCCCCCGGGCGATCAACGCGGGCATCGACGTCGTCATGGTGCCCAACGACTGGAAGGCGTTCATCGCCAACACGGTCGCCCAGGTCGAGAACGGTGAAATCCCCCTCGCCCGCATCGACGACGCCGTGACTCGGATCCTCCGCGTCAAGCTCCGCTCCGGCGTCCTCGACGGCGAGAAGCCGTCCGAACGCGACCACGCCGGCTCCACCGACGCCCTCGAAGCCCGCAAACTGGCCCGCGAGTCGGTCCGCAAGAGCCAAGTCCTGCTCAAGAACAACAACCGCGTCCTCCCCCTCTCCCCGCGCGCCAAGGTGCTGGTCGTCGGCAAGAGCGCCGACAGCATGCAGAACCAGACCGGCGGCTGGACCCTGACCTGGCAGGGCACCGGCAACACCAACGCCGACTTCCCCAACGGCACCACCGTCCTCGGCGGCCTCAGGGAAGCCCTCGGCGAGCAGAACGTCGTGTTCAGCGAAACCGGCGACGTCGATCCCGCCGGCTTCGACGCCGTGATCGCGGTCCTCGGCGAGACCCCGTACGCGGAGGGCGTCGGCGACATCGGCAAGCGCTCCCTGGAGGCGGCCAAGCTCTACCCGAACGACCTCGCCGTCCTCGACAAGGTCAGCGGCAAGGGCGCCCCGGTCGTCACCGTCTACCTCTCCGGCCGCCCGCTGCACGTCAACAAGGAGCTGAACCGCTCCGACGCCTTCGTGGCGTCCTGGCTGCCCGGCACCGAGGGCGGCGGCGTCGCCGACCTGCTGGTCCGCGGCAAGCACACCTACCCCGGCTTCACCGGCGAGCTCTCGTTCTCCTGGCCGCGCAGCGCCTGCCAGACACCCCTCGACGCCGACGGCGACCCGCTCTTCAAACCCGGCTACGGCCTACGCTCGTGGCAGACCGGCAACCTCGGCCGACTGGACGAGACCTCCCCCGAGTTCGGCTGCTCCGGCAACAACGGCGGCGGCACCGCCACCGAGGACCTCGAACTCCACGTCCGCACCGACATCGCCCCTTACCGCAGCTACATCGGCTCACCGGACAACTGGAGCGGCACCGAACTGGGCCCGGACGGCGAGGCGGCGCACAGCTCGATCACCGTCGTGCCCGCCGACGTCAACGTCCAAGGCGACGCCATGAAGACCACCTGGACCGGCACGGGCCCCGGCCAGGTCTACCTCCAGGACCCGGCGGGCGGCACCGACCTGCGCGGCTACCTCAACGCCAACGCCGCCCTGGTCTTCGACGTCATCGTCCACCAGGCCCCAGCCGCCCGGACCGTCCTGAGCACCCACTGCCAGTACCCGTGCTTCGCCGAGGTCAACGCGACCAACCTCTTCACCAACCTCCCCACCGGTGTCAAGTCCACGGTGAAGATCCCGATCTCGTGCTTCGCCCAAGGCGGCCTCGACCTGGAAAACGTCAACACCCCATTCCTCGTCTACACCGACGGCACCTTCCAAGCCTCCTTCGCCAACGTCCGCTGGACCCCCAAAGCCGCCACCGACCCCGACGCCAAACCCTGCACCGACCTGACCTGACTCCCCTTCCCCCCACCCCCTTCCCCCCACCCCCCATCCCGTCCACTGACACGAAGCCCTTCCCCCAAAGGAAGGGCTTCGTGTCATCCCGCCGACCTGGCTCCGCCCTACCGCGCGTGTCAAGGGGGGCGCTGTTCACCGATGCCCGCACCGTCCACTGATGTCGCCCCCTTGATACGTGTGGTAGCCCGTAGGGAGGTCGGTGGGATGACACGAAACCCGACCAACAACGGACCCGGCACATCCCCACCCACCGGCCGTCATCCTGCTGATCTGCCCGTCCGGCGAGGACTCTTTTCATCTCTCACCTAATACCCCACCGTGAACCGAGCCCGCCGGTGCCGAGGCATCTCGACCTCGTCCACCAACGCCACCGCCAGATCCTCGATCGAGATCACCTCACCGACCTGCTCATCCCGACCGACCCGGAACACACCGGTCCGCTGACCGGGCTCCAACAACACCGGCGGGCTCAGGTACGTCCAGTCCGCCTCACGATCGGCCCGGCACACCGCCAGCTGCTCGGCGCCCGCCCTCGCGATCGGCCCGAGCTCCACCGGGAAGCCCGGCGCCTCCAGCACCGTGTGCCCAGCCGGCGTCACGAGGCTGCCCGCGCCACCGACCACCACCAACCGCGCCCCGGTCTCCGCCGCACCGGCGAGCAACGTCCGCGTGGCCTCGACCAGCTGACCTTCCTCCCCGTCAGCCGGCCGAGTAGCGCCGATCACCACATCCCGGCCCTTGCTGAGGCGCACCACGTCCGCGAGCACGTTCGCGTCGCCGACCTCACTGCCCGGACCGGGCCGACGGCTGACGGCCGTGACCTCGTGGCCCCGCCGCCGCGCCTCCTCGACCACCTTCCTCCCGACGCTACCGAACGCTCCGAACACGGTCATCCACACGACTTTCCCCCTTCTTCAGCTGAGCCGTCACCAACGCCCCGAGCACCACCACCGCGCCGACCACCTGCAACGCCGTCAGGTCCTGGCTCAACACGAGCCACCCCACCGCCGTCGCGACAACCGGGCTGAGCAGCCCGAGGAACGTCACCTGCGTCGCCGCCAGCACCCGGATCCCGCGGAACCACAGGGCGTACGACAGCGCCCCGCCGATCACGCCCAAGTACACGAAGCCGCCGACGTTCGCCGCCGTCAACGCGGGTGGCGGCCCTTCGACCAGGAGCGTCACCGGCAGCAGCACGACACCGCCGGCCACCAGCTGCCACCCGGTCACCGCCAACAACGGCGCGGGCGTCGTCCACCGCTTGCTCAGCACCACCCCGGCCGCCATCACGACCGCGCCACCCAGCGCCGCCGCCACGCCGACCCAGTCCAGCCGCGCATCGGCCCGCAGCACCAGCAGCGCCACGCCCACGACGCCCGCCACCCCGGCCAGCGCCACCCGCGCCGTCATCCGCTGCCCGAGCAGCACCACCGCCAACCCGGCCACCACCAGCGGCTGCACGGCTCCGACCGTCGCCGCCACCCCGCCCGGCAACCGGTACGCCGCCAGGAACAGCAACGGCAGGAACACGCCGATGTTCAGCGTGCCCAGCACCAGCGAGCGCCACCACCAGTCACCCTTCGGCAGCTGTCGCGTGACCGCCACCAGCAGCAACCCGGCCGGCAACGCCCGCAACAGCCCCGCCAGCAGTGGCCGGTCCGGTGGCAGGTACTCCGTGGTGACGTAGTAGGTCGTGCCCCACACGGCGGGGGCGAGCGCGGTCACCCATTTGCTTAGCACTAAGACAAACTAACTCACCGCTAAGGTATCTCCACGGTGACTTACCTCACCGCTAAGCTAGTTCGATGGCAGACCACGTCGACCTCGTCCTCGGTCAGTGGCACGCGCAGCGCCCCGACCTCGACGTCTCGCCGATGGCGGTGATCGGCAGGCTCAGCCGCCTCGCCCGGCTGGTGGACGGCGAGCTGGGCAAGACCTTCGCCGCGCACGACCTGGACCGGGCGTCGTTCGACGTGCTCGCCACCCTGCGCCGCAGCGCGCCGCCGCACCGGCTGACCCCGACCGAGCTGATGCGCGCCTCGATGGTCACCTCCGGCGCCGTGACGCAACGGCTCGACCGCCTCGAAGCCCGCGGACTGGTCGTCCGAACCCCCAACGAGCACGACGGCCGAGGCGTGGTCGTCGCCCTCACCGACGCCGGTCGCGACCTGATCGACCGCACCCTGCCCGACCACCTCGCCACGGAGAACCGCCTGCTCAGCGCGCTGTCGCCCGCAGAGCGAACCGCTCTCGCCGACACCCTGAAGCACCTGCTGGAATCCCTCGGCGACAAGTAACCGCCGCAAGTTTCTTCACTTACGAAACTTACCGCGCTAGGGTGCCTTCTCACCGGCCGCTTAACCGCTTAATCGAGCCGCACCCCGCACCCCGCACCCCGCACCCCGCACCCAACCTCACACCTCACACCGCTCAACGCCGAGAGGGTCCGCCATGAGGAAACGCTCCGCCGCCAGACAGGTGACCACCGCCGCCCTCACCACCACCACCGCCATCACCACCACCCTCGCCGCCGCCCTCCTGAGCTCCGGCGCGATCTCCACCGCCGCCCCGGCCGACACCGCCCAACGGCACCCCAAGCCGCAGTCGGTCCGGATCTCCGACCCCCACGCCACCCCCGAAACCCGGTCCCTCTTCTCGTACCTGCGCGACCAGCAGGGCAGGGGCGTGCTGTTCGGCCACCAGCAGACGACCGAGTTCGGCGTCACCTGGGACGAGTTCACCGAGACAGACGGGCTGAAGTCCGACGTCAAGGCCGGCGTCGGCGACCACCCGGCGCTGTTCGGCTGGGACACCGGCCACCTCGGCCACGGCTCGTCGCCCGGCGACCCGGCCCCGGAGGAGAACTTCCAGGCCACCGTCAAGCTGATCGAGACCGCGCACAACGAGATCGGCGGCGTGCACACCCTCGCGTCCCACATGGACAACTTCGTCACCGGCGGCAGCTTCTACGACACCAACGGCGACGTCGTCACCCGCATCCTGCCCGGCGGCGACCACCACGCGCAGTTCAACGCCTACCTCGACCGGGTCGCCCGCCTCGCGCACGAGGTCGACGACCGTGACGGCAACCCGATCCCGATGATCTACCGGCCGTTCCACGAGAACAGCGGTTCGTGGTTCTGGTGGGGCGCGGCGCACGCGTCACCGGCGAAGTACGTCGAGCTGTTCCGCTACACCGTCGAGTACCTGCGCGACGTCAAGGACGTGCACAACTTCCTGTACGCCTACTCGCCCGGCGGCGGCTTCGGCGGCGTGGACGACGTCTACCTGCGCACTTACCCGGGCGACAACTACATCGACGTGTTCGGCATCGACAGCTACGACGGCAGCAACGGGTCGCAGCAGTTCCTGGACGGCGTCGTCGCCGACCTCGGCATGATCGCGCGCATCGCCCAGGCCAAGGACAAGGTCTCGGCGTTCACCGAGTACGGCATCAGCGGCGCGCTGAAGCCCAACGGGCAGAACGGGAACCTGAACTGGTTCACCACGATGTTCAACGCCATCAAGGCCGACCCGTGGGCCGGTCGCAGCGCGTTCATGCTGACCTGGGTGAACTTCGGCACCGAGCAGTTCTTCCTGCCGTACCCGGCGACCGCCACCGAGCCCGAGCACGAACTGCTGCCCGACCTCAAGCGGCTGCACGCCGACCCGTACGCCGTGTTCAGCTCCGCGCTCGACCTCTCCGACGTCTACGGGCGCAAGGTGAAGGCCGAGGCGCACAAGCCGTTCCTGCACGTCGTGTCGCCGCCGGACGGTGAGCGGATCACGACGCCGACCACCACCGTTCGCGTGCGACTGCTCGACGCCAAGCCCGCGCTCGTCTACTACACCGTCGGCGACGACCCGACCAAGCACCTGCTCACGCTGGACCGGGGCACCGGGTACTACACCGGCACCTGGGACATCGGCGCGGAGAACCTGACCAACAAGGTCACCCGGCTCAAGGTGACCGCGTTGACGCCGCGTGGCACGTTGTCCGCGACGAACCGCCTGATCCTCGGCGCGAAGCCGCCGCTCGCGCCCGGTGTCGTCGACGACTTCGAGGGACACGTCGACGACACGGCGTTGGGCGCGGAGTACAGCCCGTACGGGACGAACCGCATCTCGCTGGCGGCCGAGAACGGCGGCAAGGCGCTGAAGTTCGACTACGACTTCGGCTTCCAGACCTACACCGGCGTCGGCAAGCGGATCTCGGGTGACTGGTCGACCTACACCGGGTTGTCGTTCTGGCTGCGGCCCGACGGGTCGAACCACAAGCTGGTGCTGCAGCTGAACGCCGGCGGGGTGGCCTACGAGGCGTACCCGTCGATGTCCGGCACGTCGGCCGGGATCGTGACGATCCCGTTCGCGGACTGGCGCCCGGCGCCGTGGGACACGGGCAACGCGCACCGGCGGATCACGCCGGAGGACCTGAAGAACCTGTCCCAGTTCAACATCTTCGTCAACCAGGTCGACGGCAACCCGGTCGTGACCGGCACCTTCTACCTGGACGACATCCGGGCGAGCTGAGCGGGCCCACCGACCCCGCCCGCGTGCGCTGCCACGTGCCCGGCGCGCACGCGGGCGGTTCCATTCGGCCGATTGCCACCGCCGTCCACCTTGGGTTGGCTTTGGATACACGCGATCCAAGGGGGACCCATGACACTCTTCACGCTCTTAAGCGCGCTCCTGCTCTCCGCCTCCGCAGCCACCGCCTCCGCCACCGCAGCCACTGCCTCCGACGTGAGCCCGCACTGCCAGGAATCCGGCTACTGCGTCTTCTCCGGCGCCTCGTTCACCGGCGCCCGCGCCATCGTGCCCCTGTCCTACGGCTGCCACCCCGTCACCGACCTGGGCTTCACCACGGCCCGCTCCGCCGCCCGCGGCTTCGGCGACGGCACCGCGCTACAACTGTTCGCCGACAGCACCTGCACCACCCGCGTAGCCACCGTCTACCACGAGGTCCCCACCACCACCGCGACCTCTTACCGCCTGATGCCGATCCCGACCTGACCCGCGTCCTGCGCGTTCACCACGGGTGCTCCGAGCGTTGGCCACCCGGCTCAGAGCGTGGTGGTCCAGGCCAGGACGGCTTGGTGGTAGGCGGGGGCGTTGGGCGCGTAGTTGATGGAGTGGCCGTAGTCGGGCAGCACGTGGGCGCGCAGGCGGGCGGCGGGGGAGAAGAACGGGGACTCCGAGGCGCGCAGGGCCTCCGCCGACCCGCAGTCGCTGCCCAGCGGTCGGCCGCAGAAGTGGGTGTCGCCCGCGCCGACCACGACCATCACCGGCACGTCGATCAGCCGCGTGAACGGCACGACCACGTTGTTCAACGTGATCGTGTCCACCGCCTCCGACGCCGCGAACACGTCCTTGGTGGCCTCGTCGAACCCGATCGCGTCGTCCACCCGCGCGCCGGGCGAGTGGAACGACCCGTAACGCGTGCCGGGCGCGGTCGTCAGGTAGCCCACGTCCAGCCCGGACCGCCGCAGCTGCGGGTCCAGCACCGCCGGGATCATGCCCGCCAACGCCGGGACCACGGTGATGAGGTTCATCCGGTGCGTGAAACCGGTGACCAGCACGCCGTCCACGTCGCCGTACGTCCCCGCCTCGATCAACGCCATCGCCGCACCGATCGAGTGGCCGCCGACGACCACCTTCTCGAACCGCGGCCGGACGGCCCGCACCACCTGGTGCACGGCGTGCGCCTGGGTCGACGCCGTCACCAACGCGCTCAACGGCCGCGAGCTGCGCCCGGTGCCGAGCCGGTCCACGGCCAGCGTCGCGATACCGGCCCGGTTCATCGCCTGCCGGTACGACCGGGTGTCCGGCGAGTACGAGATGTCCCAGTACGAGCTGTTGTACGTGCCGCCGGGGATCAACACCTGGACGGTGGACGCGCCCGCCGGCGTGCACAGCCTGCCGTGCACGGAATGCGGCGTGCCGAGCACCGCCACCGGCACCCGCAAGTCCTCGCACACGACCTGCGCCCCGGACGCCGGACTCGACACAGCGCCCGCAGGAGCTGCCGGCAGCAGACCGGCCGACACGGCGAGCAAGACAACCGCGGACAACCGCAATCGCGACCAACGCACGACTCGACAACCTCCTGGGTCCGAAACCACTGTCACAACCTGCGCCGCCCCAACCCGCGCTCCCACCCGCCGCACCGCACAACCCGTACCGCCACACGCCGCCCCACCCCACGCCACGACCTCGCGCTCAACGGGGTACCGCCGTCATCAGCAGTCCGCTGGGATAGGCGGTCGACGTGAACTTGGTGCGCACGGCCTTGCCGGGCACCGGCACGAGCCGCCACCTCGACAGCACGGTGGCGAGGGTGATCACGATCTCGGTCTGCGCGAACACGTTGCCCAGGCACTGCCGCGCGCCCGCCGCGAACGGGATGTAGGCGCCGCGCGGCACCGGGACGGACGGGGACAACCACCGGTCGGGGTCGAACCGGTGCGGGTCGGGGAAGGACGTCGGGTCGTGGTGCAGGGCGTGCGGGCTCACGATGACCTCGGCGCCCACCGGTAACTCCACCCCGCCGAGCGAGACCGGCTCGACGGCCCGCCGCATCAGGATCCACAGCGGGTACCGCCGCAGCACCTCGTTCACCACCGCCGCCGCGTACGTCAGCCGAGGCACGTCGGCGAAGGTCACCGGCCGCCCGCCGAGCACCTCGTCGAGCTCCGCGACCAGCCGCTCCTCCACCTCCGGGTGTCGCGCCACCTCGTGGAACGCCCACGCCAGCGCCAGCGCGGTGGTCTCGATGCCCGCGGTGAGCAGGGTCAGCACCTCGTCGTAGGTCTGCTGGTCGGTCATGCCGTCGCCGGACTCGTCCTGCGCCAGCAACAGCATCGACAGCAGGTCGCCGTGGTCGGCCACGCCCTCGGCCCGCCTGCTCGCGATGACCTCCAGCACGATCGCGCGCATCCGCGCGATGGCCCGGTCGAACTCGCGGTTGCCCGGCAGCGGCAGCTTCTCCACGAACGACGGCGACAGCGCGCGCACCATGCCCTGCTTGATCACCACGAACACCGACCGCCGCACCTCGGCGATCACCCGCTGCCCGAGCTCGGTGGAGAACAGGGCCTCGCCGACGACGGTGACCGCCAGCGCCTGCATGTCGTCCTCGACCACCCGCACCTCGCCAGGCGTCCACGACCTGGTCAACGCGGTCGCGGCGCGCACCATCGTCCCCGCGTACCGGTCGATCCGGTCCCGGTGGAACGCGGGCTGCACCATCCGCCGCTGCCGCAGGTGGAACGCGCCGTCGGAAAGCACCAGACCATTGCCCACGTAAGGGCGGAACTTGTCGAACATCGCGCCTTTGCGGAACCGCGAACCGTCCGTGACCAGCACTTGGTGCACAAGTTGAGGAGTGGTCACGAAATACGTCGTCATCGGACCGAGGTCCACCTTCACCACTTCGCCGTGATCGCGCAGTGATGCGGTGAACTCGTGTCGTCCGCGCAGCATCGCCAGGGAGTGGCCGAGGAATGGCAGCCGACCGGGAGCCGTCGGGACACCCATGTCAGCTCCTCTCCGGCCGCCGAAAGCGACGGCCCACGATAGGACCCGTTCGGTGGAAGGTGATAGCGCCCGTTCGGGTGGGTTGGTGTCGCACCGACGGGGGGACGACTACTGGTTCCGCCCACCCAGTACTCTCGCCGATCCCGAACCATCCCGAACCGATCCCCGAACCCATCCCGCACCGATCCCCGAACCATCCCCGAGATGCGAAGAGGTGCCCGCAATCATGGCGCAGCGCGAATGGATTCCACCCGGCGTGGACATCTCCGTGCCCAGCGTGGCCCGGACCTACGACTACATGCTCGGCGGCGGGCACAACTTCGCCGTCGACCGGGCGCTCGGCGAGCGGATCGAGTCGACCATGCCGGGCCTGCGCAACGCCGCGCGCGTCAACCGGGCGTTCCTCGGCCGCGTCGTGCGGTTCATGGTGGAGCAGGGCGTGCGGCAGTTCCTCGACATCGGCTCCGGCATCCCGACCGTCGGCAACGTGCACGAGGTCGCCCAGGCGGCGGCGCCCGGCTGCCGCGTCGTCTACGTCGACCGGGACCTGGTCGCCGTCGCGCACAGCGACCTGATGCTGGTCGGCAACGACGACGCGGCCGTCGTGCAGGCCGACATGCGCGAGCCCGACGCGATCCTGGGCAGCGACGCGGCCGCCCGGCTGCTCGACTTCGACCAGCCGATCGGCGTGCTCATGCTGCTGATGCTGCACTGGGTGCCGGACTCCGCCGACCCCCGCGCGCTGGTCGCCCGCTACCGCGACGCGCTCGCGCCCGGCAGCTACCTCGCGGTCACCCACGCCACCGGCGACAACCAGGGCGAGAACCTGGCCGACGCGACCGATGCGATCAAGCGGAGCAACAGCCCCGATCAGGTGAACTTGCGTTCCCGCGCCGAGATCGAGGAGATGTTCGACGGATTCGAACTGGTCGAACCGGGTCTGGTCGGTTGCGGTGAATGGCGGCCCGGTGGACCTGGTGACATCGCCACCGAGCCCGACATGAACATGCTGGTCTACGCGGGGGTCGGCCGAAAGGTATGAGCCAAAAGAGGTGAATTGCCCGGAGGAAGTCACCGTGGGTGTTCGCGGTTCACACTTCCGGTTGAGTGTTGGCCGGCGGGGGGTGGGTAAACTGCCGCGAATCCTCGATATCACAACAGGGCAACGGGAATGTCGATCCCCAGTCAGAGACAAGGAGCCACGTCACCACCCGAACGTGGCCGGGAACTCCTCGCGCGGAAGTGGTCGTACCTGCTCAGCGGAGCCGTGGTGGTCGCGCTGGACAGGAACGAACTCGACCGCGAAATGCGGGACCGCCTGGACGACCTGTGCGCGGCGGTGCACGCCGAGGCCACTCCCGGGTCGCCGTCGCCGCGGCCGGCCGAGCGGATCGGCGAACAGCTCGTCGCGCTCGGGTACGTCACCGAGGACGGCTTGCGCGTGACCCTCGACGTGCTCGGGAAAGGGCTGCTGGGGCTCTCGGAGTTCCAACCCGTGGAACGCTTCGCCCAGCCGATCGTGGCCGTGCTCGGCGCGTTGTCGGCCGGTTTCCTGGCGGCGAGCAGGCGCGCGGTGTTCGAGCAGCAGGAGTCCATGCAGCTGTCGCTGCTCAAGGCGGTCCGCGACGCGCAGTGGCACCTCAAGGAGAGCGAGGCGCGGTTCGAGGAGGTCGTCACGTCGTCGGCCAGCGGGATCCTGGTGGTCGACCCGGCCGGGCGGATCGTGCGGGCCAACGCGGCGATCGGTGACATCCTCGGCTACACGACCGAGGAGCTGACCGGCTTCGCCCTGCTCGACCTCGTGCACCCGGACTCGGTCCGGGTCCTCGGCGAGGCGATGCTGGCGCTGCTCGAGGACCGGCAGGAACGGGTCCGGCAGCCGCAGCGGTTGCTGCGCAAGGACGGCGACGTCGCTCGGATCTCGCTGACGGTGTCGCTGCTGCGCGGCGCGGACGACCAGCCCGTGCACTTCGTCGCCGTGATCGAGGACGGCACGGAGCTGATGCTGCTCCAGTCGGAGCTGAACCGGCAGGCGCTGCACGACGTGTCGACCGGGCTGCCGAACCGGCAGTACTTCACCACCCACCTGGAGAGCGCGCTGCGCCGGGCCGACCCGGTGCGCGGGATCAGCCTCTTCCACCTGGACGTCGACGCGTTCGGCATGGTGTGCAACAGCCTCGGCCGGCCCACCGGCGAACGGCTGCTCGTGCACGTGTCGCAGCGGCTGAAAGCCGTGCTGGCGCGGGAGAAGGCGATGATCGCCCGGCTCGCCGACGACGAGTTCGCCATCCTGGTCGAGAACGCCGCCACCACGCCGGACGTCTCCAGCACGGTGGCCGAGATCAACCGCGAGCTGGCCGAGCCGGTGTACTTCGACGACCGCGGGCTGGCCGTGTCGGTCAGCGTCGGCGTGGTGCGCAGACCGCCGCCGGACTGGGAGCCCGCGGACGTGATGCGGGCCGCCGAGCAGGCGCTGCGGCGGGCGAAGTCGGGTGGTCGCGGCCAGTGGGCGCTGTTCGACGACGGGCAGGACGCGGTCGAGCGGCGGGCCGACGCGCTCGCGGTCGCCATGCCCGGCGCCTGGGAGCACGGCGAGGTCGGCGTGCGGTACCGGCCGGTGGTGGAGCTGGCCGGTCGCGCGTTGGTCGGCGTGGCGGCGACGCTGCACTGGGACCGCGGCGACGACTCGCTCGACAACGCGGAGTGCGCCGCGCTGGCCGAGCGGACGGGTCTGGTCCTGCCGTTGGGCGAGTGGCAGCTGGCCACCGCGTGCGGGCAGGTGCGGTGGTGGGGCCAGGGCGGCGGGTTCACCGCGGCGCTGCACGTCGGCCTGACCAGGAACCAGTCGCGTGACGGCGACCTGGTCCGCCGGGTGCGCCGGGTGCTGGACGACACGGGGTTGCCCGGCTCGCGGCTGGTGATCGGGATGCCGGTCGCGGTGCTGGCGGAGACCGAGGCGGTGGACAACCTGACCGTGCTGGCCGAGCTGGGCGTCGGCACGTCGCTGGACGACTTCGGCCTCGGGCCGGACGACCTGGCGGTGGCCGCGGAGCTGCCGATCGGGTCGGTGCGGGTGGCGCGGCGGCTGGTCGAGCGGCAGTCCCGCGGCGAGGCGGACTACCTGGCCGAGCTGGTGTCGGTGGCCCGACGTGCGGGCATCCGGGTGCTGGTCGACGGGCTGGAGACGCGCGAGCAGGCCGACTGGTGGCGTGCGGCGGGCGTGGTCGCGGGCACGGGCCCGTTCTTCGGCGACCCGCTGCCCGCGGGCGCGTTCCCTGACCCGATCGAGTGGTACGACTAGCCGCCATCTGGGACGGCGTGGAATCAGGCCTTCACAGCGCGTTTCCTTACCGTTACAGTTCTGGGAGCGCTCCCAGAACTGTTCCGGTCAGTGTGGACCGCGGAACGGGCCTTCCTTCGCGGGCGGGTCGGACGTGGTCCCGCACGCGAAGGAAGTGATGTGGATGACGGAGTTCCCGTCCCGTCTGGATGCGCCCGCGCACGCCCTGCGGACGTTGAGCATCCCGTTGCTGCGGGGCTCGCTCGGAGTGGTGTTCGTGTGGTTCGGCGCCCTCAAGGTGACCGGCACGACCCCGGTGGCCGACCTGGTCGCGCGGACCGTTCCGTGGCTCGACCCGGGCGTCTTCGTGTTCGCGCTCGGAGTGGTGGAAGTGGTGCTCGGCATCGCCCTGGTGGTGGGCTTCCGGTTGCGCTGGGTGGCGCTGCTGGTCGTGCTCCACCTGGCGGGCACGTTCTCCACGCTCGTCCTGCAGCCGTCCGTCGCGTTCCAGACGGGCAACCCGCTGCTGTTGACCATGACCGGCGAGTTCGTGGTCAAGAACCTGGTCCTGATCACGGCGGGCCTTGCGGTCATGTCGGCGGACGCACCCGTGCGGCAGCGGGTGGCGCGCGCCGACGTCGCCCGGCGGTGATCGCGGGGGGGGGGGGGGGGGGGGGGGGGGGGGGGGGGGAAAAAGGACTAACACAGGACCAAGCAAGAGCGCAAGGTGCGGGAAGA
>NZ_JBVJVK010000067.1:28626-41787 GCF_055603705.1 Actinosynnema sp. NPDC037264
GGGGGGGTAGCCGTCTGAGGGGCCCCCACCCGCCCCCGCGCCGCCATCACCCCCGGCGGGCCAGGTACGCGGCCACGCCGTCGAGGTAGAGGTCGAGGCCGAACCGGAAGTCGGCGTCCACGTCCTGCTCGTCGTAGAGGTTGGGGTGGTCGAACACGCCGGCGTCGACCACGCGGCCGAGGGCCGGCAGCCGCCGCGGGTCGACCACCTGGCGCAGCGCCCGCGCGTAGGACGGTCCGAACACCTCGGGGTTCTCCCGGAAGCTCTCCGCCAGTTCCGTGGTCAACCGCATCTCGCCGTGCACGAACGTCAGCAGGCCCATCACCACGGTGACCTTCTCGCCCTCGTCCAGCGGCGTGTCGGCGAGCGTGCCGAGCGCGCTGTCGAACCACGCCAGGTTCTTCGGCCCGAGCGGCGGTCCGGACAGCGGGATCCGGGCGTACCAGGGGTGCCGGCGGAACGTGGCCAGCACGGTGGTCGCCCACAGCGTCAGCCCGGCGCGCCAGTCGGTGGCCGGCGGCATCGGCGGCGGCTCCTCCAGCGCGGCGTCGGACATCAGCTTGAGCAGCTCGTCCTTGCTCTTCACGTGCCGGTAGAGCGCCATCGTGGCGTTGCCGAGCTGCTGCGCGACCCGGGCCATGGACACCGCGCCGAGCCCTTCGGTGTCGGCCACCTCGATGGCGGCCCGGGTGATCTCGGCGACCGACAACGACGGCTTGCGGCCACGTCTCGGCGTCTCGCGCAGACCCCACAGCAGGGCAACGTCCGCTGGTAGCTCGAACTCCTCGGCCATCCATCACCCTCTCGTCACGCTGCCGGCCAGTCTAGGGCTACCGGAATTAACTGCGTATGAGCTACGCTCTTTAGCGTATCTAGTACACAAAAGGGGGCAGTGATGATCGTCGAGGCGACGGGCCTGCGCAAGGCGTACGGGTCGACCGCGGTGCTGGACGGGATAGACCTGGAGGTCGCCGAGGGGTCGGTCTTCGCGTTGCTCGGTCCCAACGGCGCGGGCAAGACGACCACCATCCGGATCCTGTCCACGCTGTCGCGCCCGGACGGCGGCCGGTTGCGGGTGGCCGGGTTCGACGTCGTGCGCGAACCGGCCAAGGTGCGCGACGTGATCAGCCTGACGGGCCAGTACGCGGCCGTGGACGCCGAGCAGACCGGCCGGGAGAACCTGGTCCTGGTCGGCAGGCTCATGCACCTGGGCCGGGGGAGGGCGAAGGCGCGCGCGGCCGAGCTGCTGGAGCGGTTCGACCTCGTCGACGCGGGCGACCGCCGGGTCAAGACCTACTCCGGCGGCATGCGCCGACGCCTCGACCTGGCGATGAGCCTGGTCGCCCGGCCGAAGGTGATCTTCCTGGACGAGCCGACCACCGGCCTCGACCCGGCCAGTCGCACGGGGATGTGGGACGCCATCCGCGACCTGGTCCGCACCGGCACCACGATCTTCCTCACCACCCAGTACCTGGAGGAGGCCGACCGCCTCGCGGACCGGATCATGGTGCTGGACAAGGGGAAGGTCGCCGCGCACGGCACCGCGGACGACCTCAAGGCCAGGGTCGGCGGCCACCGGCTGGAGCTCCGCTTCACCTCGGGCGCGGCGCTCGACGTCGCGGCGGCGCGGCTCGGCGGCTTCGCCGACCGCGAGCGGCTCGTGCTCGGCGTCCCGTCCGACGGCACGGCCGCGCACCTGCACGCGGTGCTGGACGACCTGCGCGCCGCGGTCGCCGTCCCGGCGCAGGTCTCCTCGCACCGCCCGACCCTCGACGACGTCTTCCTCGCCCTGACCGCCCGTGAAGGAGTGCCCGCATGAGCCACGCGATCGCCGATTCGATGACGATGATCGGCCGCAGCATCCGGCTCGGCAGGCGCAACGTCGACACGCTGATCATGTCCGTCGTCCTGCCGCTGCTGATGATGGCGCTGTTCGTGTACGTCTTCGGCGGCGCGATCAACACCGGCACCGGGTACATCAACTACGTGGTGCCCGGCATCGTCCTGCTGTGCACGGGTTACGGCGCGGCGGCCACCGCGATGTCCGTGGCCCACGACATAAACAGCGGGATGATCGACCGCCTGCGCTCCATGCCGATCCGCGGCTTCGCCGTGCTGACCGGGCACGTCACGGCCAGCGTCGCCCGCAACGCCCTGTCCACCACGATCGTGGTCGGCGCGGCGGTCGCGATGGGCTTCCGCCCGTCCGCGTCACCGCTGGAGTGGGCGGCCGCGGTCGGATTGCTGCTGCTCTACGTGCTGGCGCTGTCGTGGCTGGCGGCGGGCCTGGGCGCGGTGGCGAAGTCGGTCGAGTCGGCCAGCGCGTTGAGCTTCTTCATGCTGTTCCTGCCGTACCTGAGCAGCGCGTTCGTGCCGACGCACACCATGCCGCCGTTCTTGAGGGGCATCAGCGAGCACCAGCCGATCACGCCGGTCATCGAGACCGTGCGCGGCCTGCTCACCGGCACCCCGATCGGCGACCAGGGTTGGCTGGCGACGGCGTGGTCGGCCGGCCTGCTGGTGGCGTCGTTCGTCCTGGCCAACGCCCTCTACCGGCGGCGCGTCAACGACTGAGCGAACGCCCGCGCGGGCGAGGTGACTGTCCACTTCGGACTCGACCGGTCGGGGCGCCGGCCCGCGGGAACGGTCGAGCGCGGCTCGTCCGCGACCGGGCCGGCAACCGCCACGCCGCCGGCGGTGCCGCCCGGCCGTTAGCATCGCCGCATGCCGGACGACGCCGGGGTGCCGCGCAGGGTGTTCATCAGCCACACCTCCGAGCTGCGCCGCTACCCGGCGGGCACGTCGTTCGTGGCCGCCGTCGAGTCCGCGATCACCCGTGCGGGCGACGTCGTGGCGGACATGCGGTACTTCGCCGCCCGGGACGAGCAGCCGGCGCAGGTGTGCCGGGACGCGGTGGCCGCCGCGGACGTCTACGTGCTGCTGGCGGGTTTCCGCTACGGCTCGCCGGTGCGCGGCCGGCCGGAGCTGTCCTACACCGAGCTGGAGTACGAGGCCGCGGGTGACGCGGGCCTGCCGCGCCTGGTCTTCCTGCTGGACGAGGACGCGGAAGGCCCGGCGGGCCTGTTCCGCGACCCGCGGCACGGCGCGCGCCAGGAGGACTTCCGCCGACGCCTGCGCGACAGCGGCGTCACCGCGGCCACCGTCTCGTCACCGGCCGAGGCGGAAACCGCCGTCTACCAGGCGTTGACCGAACTGGGCCGGCCACGGCGCCGATCCGCCCGCGTCTGGAGCATCCCCGCCCGCCTGGCCCGCTTCACCGGCCGTGAGCGACTGCTGGACGACCTCCGCGCCGCGTTGTCGTCGCAGACGCCCACCGTGGTGCAGGCGGTGCACGGCATGGGCGGGGTCGGGAAGACCACCACGGCCCTCGAGTACGCCCACCGGCACGCCGACGAGTACGACATCGCCTGGTGGGTGCCTGCCGAAGCGCCGGAGCTGGTCCCGGACCGATTAGCCGAGCTGGCCAGGGCCCTGCGCCTGGCCGACAACGCCGACACCGCGGCCGTCGCGGTGGCCCGCCTGCTCGGCGAGCTCCGCACCCGCGACCGGTGGTTGATCGTCTTCGACAACGCCGAGGACCCGGCCGCGCTCACCGGGCACCTGCCCACCGGTCCCGGCCACGTCGTCATCACCTCCCGCAACCCCGACTGGGCCGACCTCGCGCACCCGCTCGGCGTGGCCGAGTTCACCAGGGCCGAGTCGGTCCGCCTGCTCCGCGACCGCGCGCCGCGGCTGACCGGGCCGGAGGCGGACCGGATCGCGGAGGCGTTGGGAGACCTGCCCCTGGCGGTCGACCAGGCCGCCGCGCTGCTGGCCGACACCACCCTCACCGCCGAGGCCTACCTCGACCTGCTCGCCGAGCGCGCCCACGACCTCCTGGCCCAAGGCCGCGCCTCGACGGCCGCCTCGTGGACGGTCGCGCTCGACCGCCTCGCCGACGACGACCCGGCCGCGCTCCAACTGCTCGCGCTGATCGCCTGGCTGGCGCCCGAACCGGTGCCGTCGACCCTGATCGCCGAGCACCACGAACTCCTGCCCGAGCCGCTGGCGTCCGTCGCCGCCGACCCCCTGGCGCTCGCCGCCACGCTGGCCACCATCCGCCGCCGGGCCATGGCCCGGGTGAGCCCGGACAGCGTGCACCTGCACCGGGTGCCGGCCGCGTTGTTGCGCACCGGCGCGGAGCCGGGCCTGGCCGCCGCCGCGTTCCGACTCGTGTACGAGGCCGCGCCGGAGAAGTCGACGGACGACCCGTCGGTGTGGCCCGCCTGGCGGCAACTCCTGTCGCACGTGCTGGTGGTCGTGGACCCCGCCCGGGACTTCGGCGTGGCGACCGGCCGGGTGCTGTGGCTGGTGCGGCAGGCGGCGGTGTACCTGCGCGGCCAGGGTGAGGCCCGCCAGGCGCTGCCCCTCTTCGAGCGCGCCCACCGCATCGCGCGCGAGGCGTACGGCGACGACGACCTGGTGACCCTGGCGGCGGTCGGCAACCTCGCCGGCTGCACCCACGACCTGGGTGAGCACCGACGTGCCCACGAGCTCCAGGAGGCCGCGCTGGCGCGCAGCAGGGTCGTGCTCGGCGAGGACCACCCGCAGACCCTCACATTCCTGAACGACCTCGCCGTCACGTCGTGGTCGATGGGCGAGGTCGAGCGCGCGCGTGAGCTGGGGGAGGAGGTGCTGGGGCGGCGGAAGCGGGTGCAGGGCGAGGACGACTTGGGCACGCTGGCCGCGGCGGCCAACCTCGCGGGCTTCCTCACCGCCACGGGGGATGTGGAGGCAGGGCTGGCGCTGCACGAGGACACCCTTGCGCGCCTGCGCCGTCTTCTGGGCGACGACCACCCCAGCACTTTCGAATCCGCGGCCAACCTGGCGAGCGAGTTGTACACATTGCGCGAGTTCGAGCGCGCTCGCGAGTTGTACGAGGCCTCGGTCGCGCGCATGCGGCGAGTGCTGGGCGAGCGCCACCCGCGGACGACGGCCACGGTCGTGAACCTGGTCGGCGTCCTGATCGCCCTGGGTGAGGTCGAGCGGGCCCGAGCCTGGTGGGACGAGTTCGGCCTCTCGGAGCGCTACCCCTGAGCGGCTACTCCTTCAGCCGGTGCACGACGACGATCCCGCCGTGCAGCGGCAGGTGGCGGCGTTCGTCGTCGGTGGCCACGTACTCGTCCAGCACGGCGCCGATGCGGCGGTCCAGCTCCACCACGTCCTCCGGCGACAGATGCAGCGCGAACCGCGCGTAGGTCCGCACCGACTCCGGCCCGGCCTCCCGCAGCTCCTCCTGGAACGCCTCCACCGGCGCCATGGTCGCGCCGCTGTCCACCAGCGGGCCGTCCAGCCACCACGACACCCCGGTCGAGCGGTAGGGCTTCTCCAGCGCGCCGCTCACGCCCGTGCGCACTTCGCCCGGCTCCAGGAACCCCGCCGCCGCGAGCTGCCGCACGTGGTACAGCACGGTTCCGGGGTCGCGCCCCAACCGCTCGGCCAGCTGCTTGTTGGTCAGCTCCTGTTGCGCGCACAGCCGCAGGATCCGCAGCCGCAACGGGTGGGCCAGCGCCTTCGTCTCCTCGACGGTCGCCGGACGCCGTCGCCGATCAGCCATGCCGCCCAACCTAACCGACCGGTGGGGAAACGAACCGATGGAGAAAACTCCATCGATGTGCGATCCTCCACCAATGGTCTCGCTCGGAAACGGCTTCTGGCGCCTCTGGACGTCCTCCGGCCTGTCGAACCTCGCCGACGGCACGTTCAAGGTCGTCCTGCCGCTGGTCGCCGTCCAGACCACCCGCGAGCCGACCCTCATCGCGGGCCTGGTGTTCGCGCTCACGCTGCCGTGGCTGGTCTTCGCGCTGCCGGCGGGCGCGCTGACCGACCGCCTCGACCGCCGCCGCACCATGATCAGGGCGAACCTCGCCAGGGCCGTGCTGCTGGCCGCGCTCGCCGCCGCGGTGGCGTCGGGCTGGGCGAACATCTGGCTGCTGTACGCCATCGCCTTCGCCGCCGGCACCGCCGAGACGCTCTACGACACCTCGGCGCAATCCCTGCTGCCCCAACTGGTCGACCGCGACCGGCTGCCCCGCGCCAACGCCCGCCTGTTCGCCGTCGAGCTCACCGCCAACGAGTTCGTCGGCCCGCCCGTCGCCGGGCTCCTGGTCGCCGCCGGCGCGGTGGCCGCCTTCGCCGCGCCCGCCGCGCTCTGGCTGGTGGCCCTGGCCGTCCTGTGGTCGGTCCGGGGCACGTTCAAGATCCACCGCGAGCACCGCACCACCCTGCGCGCCGACATCGCGGAAGGCCTGCGCTTCCTGCTGCGCCACCGCGTGCTGCGCGCCCTCGCCGTCATGGTCGGGCTCTTCAACGTCGCCGGCACCGCGTCGGGCGCGGTCTTCGTCCTCCACGCCGTCGGCCCGGGTTCGGCGATGGGCCTGACCGGGCAGCTGTTCGGCCTGCTCCTGGTCACCCCGGCGGTCGGCAGCCTGGTCGGCTCCCTGGCCGCCGAACGCGTGATCGCCAGGCTTGGCCGCGCGCGTTCGCTGGCGTCCGGGTTCGTCGCCGGCTCCCTGCTGGTCGCGGCGCCCGCCGTGACCACCGACCCGTACGTCGTCGCGGCGGCGTTCGCGGTGGCGGGCGGCGGGATCGCCGTGCTCAACGTGGTCGCGGTCTCGTTGCGGCAGCACGTGACGCCGGACCGCCTGCTCGGCCGGGCGAACAGCGCCTACCGCCTGGTCGCCTGGGGCACCATGCCGCTCGGCGCGGCGATCGGCGGCGTCCTGGCGGACGCGTTCGGCCTGCGCGCGGTCTTCGTGATCATGACGGCGGTGTCGCTCGCGACGCTCGTCGGCCTGTCCGCCACCAGCGACCGGAAGATCGACGCGGCCCTGGCGGCGCGGTCGTCGGCGCCGTAGCGGGCAGCGCCGTCGTCAGCGCCGGCCCGACGCCGCGTCGATCACCTCGTCCAGCACGTCCCGCGACCGCACCAGCTCACCGATCATCCGGTCGATGCGGTCGCGCTCGGCGGTGAGGTCGTCCACCAGTCGCGGCGTGGCGATCTCGGACGGCCCGCCGTCCGCGTCCCGCATGCACGGCAGCATCAGCGCGATCTTCTTGCTGGCCAGCCCGGCGGCGAACAGCTCCTGGATGCGGATGACCCGGTCGACCGCGCGTTCGGGGTACTCGCGGTGGCCGCCCGTGGTGCGGTCGCTCGTCAACAGCCCTTGCTGCTCGTAGTACCGCAACGAGCGCACGCTCACCCCGGTGCGCCGGGCCAGCTCGCCGATCCGCATGTCACACCCCAGGCGACTCGAAACTGACATTGATGTCAACTTCTACCGCAGTCGCACGACCGTGCACAACCGGCCTCTCCGACCCCGCGAGCAGGGCCGCACTACCCGACGCCGGCCACCTCGTGACCCAGGGCGCGGAGGAACCAGTCGAGCGCGGGCGCCGCGCTCTCCGGCGCCCGCCACCCGTTGATCACGGCCAGCAGTCGCACGTACCGCTCGCGGCGGGGGTCGTTCGCGGTCTCCAGCAACGCCGCCAACCGGTCGACCGGCACGTGCGGCACCCGGGCCAGGACCTCGGCGACGACCCGACCGGCCTCGGCCGACGTCGGCTCGACCCCGGCCGCCAACGCGCGCGCCACCGCGTCGCGGACCACCGCCGTCGGGTCGGGCCGCAGGCCCTCGCGCACCAGGACGAGGTGCTCGACCAGCCGCCGCAGGCACGCGCGGAAGTCCGGGTCCTGGGTGAGCCGCGCCAGCTCCACCCACGCCTCGACCTGCGCTACCTCCGGCTGCTCGGGCAGCTCCGGCGTCATGGACCGCATGATCCCCACGAACGCCGGGTCGTCCGCCACGTCGCCGAACGCGTGGTCGAGGAACTCGCCGACGAGCTGCCGGCGTCCGTCTTCGGAAAGCTTGGCCAGTCTGTGCATGAGACCCATCTCCTCGGGGCCGGCACCGCGCTCCGCCACGATCGTCAGCACCGCCCGGCGCAGTCGCAGCACGTCGATCCGCACCGCCAGCGCCTGCGCGTGCGCCGCCGCCACCTGCGCCACGGTGAGCTCCCGGTCCAGGACCCGCCGGATCGTGGGCAGGTCGAGTCCCAGCTCGCGCAACGTGCGCAGGAGGTCGAGGCGGGCCACGGCGTCGTGGTCGTAGAGCCGGTAACCGGCCGGGCTGCGACCGGTCGGCGGCACGATCCCCTCGTCGGAGTAGAACCGGATCGCCTTGACCGTCAGCCCGGTCCGCCGAGCCAGCTCACCGATCGGGAAGACCGCGTCGCCGTCCATGCCCACCACCCTCGTGCCTCCCCCTACCGGAGGCTCAAGGCTTTCACCGCGCCGGTCACGACCGGGCGTCGACGGGCCCGAGGGTGGCCGCCCCGGGTCCGATCGCGGGCCGGATCCTCCGAACGGCCCCGGGGGCGGCACTCGCGTCGGCATACTGTCGGCCATGATCGACACCGCGGCCATGGCCGGTTTCTTCGCCGCCCACGGCGTCTGGAGCGTCTCGGAGGGCGAAACCCTGATCCCGCTCATCGGCTACGAGCGGCCCGACGGCGAGCGCGGCATGGACCGCTACATGGTGGCGGACGACGTGGGTCGGTCCGTGCAAGCCGCCCAGGAAGCGTTGGAGGCAAACGAACACGGCGCCACGCGTGCCGTCCTGGTCGCCGACGCCTACCTCAACATGGACTGGGGCCGCACGGACGCGCTGATCGTGCGCGCGGTGGAACACGGCCTGACCCCGGGCGCGATGGAGCTGGCCGTCCCGTACTCCCCGCCGACGGACACCACGCCGTTCACGGTGTACCGCTTGCAGATCATCGAGGTCACGGGCTTCGCGGACCAGGACTACGACACGCTCGCCGACGCGTTCTTCAGCGGCGTCGACTCGCACGAGCAGGCGGCCGAGGTCTGGAACGCCCACCTCGACCAGTCCTGACCGCCCTCACCCGGCGAGGAGCTCCCGCGCCAGGGCCTCGCCCCACCACCGCTCCACCCGGTCGGGGCGCCAGGCCCGCTCGACGGTGAGCGTCGTGTACACGTCGATGTTGCACAGCGCCGCGTAGACGTCGACGGCCGACCGCACGTCCAAACCGGACCGCAGGGTGCCGTCCGGCCAGGACGAGAACACCTGCGCGCGGGTCTCGTCGCCACCCCGGCGGCCCTCCTCGTACGCCGCCGCCAGCGCGGGCTCCGTCCGGCCCGCCTCGCGCACGAGCGCGATGACGTCACCCGAGCGCTCGAACAGCCGCCGGTCGTAGGCCGCCATCGCGGCGAGCTGCCGCGCCGGACCGGCCGACGCGTCCTCCAGCACGCCCAGCGCCGCCGCCGGGTCGGCGGAGATGTCCGCCGCGTCGGCGACGGCCCGCACGAGCCCCGCCTTGTCGCCGTACGCCGCGTACACCGTGGGAACCGACACCTCCGCCTCCACGGCCACGGCCCGCACCGTCGTCGCCGCCCACCCCTGCGCGACGAAGAGCCTGCGCGCCGCACGCGCGATCTCGGCCCGCGTCTCGCGCGCCTGCGCGACCCGCCGCAACGAGTCGTACCGCCGCTTGCCCGTCTCGCCCACGCCCACCTCTTGATGCTAGCTATATTGATTATATGTCACGTAAAACCAAAGTGGTCGAACCGGCACCGACCAGCGCGTTCGGGCGCATCGCGGGCTTCTCCGGCCTCGGCTTCGCCGCCCTGATCGTCCTGGCCAACGCCATCATGGTGCCCACCGGCCTGCCGACGACCGGCGCGGACGCCGCCGACGTCATCGCCTACTTCCCGGCCAACCGGGGGGTGGTCGGCGTCGCGTCCGCCCTCACCCCGGCGGCCTGGGCGCTGTCCACCGTCTTCGCCGCGGGCGCGGTGGCGGCGCTGTGGCGGTCCGACCGCGGGCGCGGCGAGGCGTGGTCGCTGGTCGGGTTCGCCGGCGTGCTGCTGCAGAACGGCGCGTTCGCCGCCGTGACCGCACTCCGCCTGGCCGTGGCCGACGACCCCGGCGGCGCCCTGTGGTCCCTGCACGAAGCCCTGTTCACCCTGAACGGCGTGTTCCTGGCGCTGGCGCTGGTCGGCTTCTCCGTGGGCGGGCGGCACGCCGGCCTCATCCCGGCGTGGCACGCCGGGCTCGGCCTGCTGTCGGCCGCGTTGCTGTTCGCCTCGGCCACCCTGACCCCGCTCGTCGTCGACGGCCCGGGACCGCTCGGGCTCCTGGGCCTCGCCGGCTGGCTGCTGTGGGTGGCGTGGGTGGTCGCCTACTCCGCCGCCCTCATCCGCCGACGCGTGCCCGACGTCCGGCCGTCGCCCGTGCCGTGACGTCGTGCAACTGATGGGTTGCACAATTGCTGGGCGACGTGCAACTATCGGGTTGCACATAATGGCGGCAGCTGAAGGAGCCCTCTCATGAGCGAGGACCGGATCGAGCGCGACACGCTGATCGACGCCTCCGTCGAGCGCGTCTGGTCGCTGGTGTCCGCACCGGGCTTCTGGGTGGCCGACCCGGAGCGCCTCGAGGCCACCACCGCCGTCGAAGGCGAGTCGGTGGTGGCCAAGAACTCCGAGCACGGCGACTTCCCGGTGCGCGTGGTGAAGGTGGAGCCGCACACGTACATCGCGTACCGGTGGGCCCCGGCCTTCCCCGGTCAGGAGCTGACCGAGGGCAACAGCACCCTGGTGGAGTTCACGCTGTCCACCGAGGGCGACAAGACCCGCCTCACCGTGGTCGAGAGCGGGTTCGCCGCGCTGGCGGTCTCCGAGGACGTGCGCGCGCGGACGATCGACAACAACGCCGCCGGCTGGCCGCAGGTGCTCGACGCGTCGAGGAAGCGCGTCGAGGAGTCGGCTGTGTGACCGCGGAACCGGACGGCGCGGTGGAGGAGGTCGGCAACGTCCTCGTCGCGCTGGCCGACCCCACCCGCCGCCGCCTGCTCGACCTGCTCGTCGCGCACGACGCGGTCACCGCGACGACGCTCGCCGCGCGCCTGCCCGTCTCCCGGCAGGCGATCGTCAAGCACCTCGCCGTCCTGGACGCCGCCGGCCTCGTCGTCGGCCACCGGGTCGGACGCGAGGTGAGGTACTCGCTGCGCCCCGCCGGGCTGGACGCCACCACGCGGTGGATGTCCGCGCTGGCGACCGGCTGGGACCGCCGGTTGGCGGTCATCAAGCGGGCCGCCGAGGCGTGAGCACACCGGGCGCCGCGGTCCGGACCCGGTCCCGCCACGAACCCGGAACTCGTGGCCGCACCACGACAACCCTCAGGAAAGGGCACGCATCGTGACTGCCGAGACGTCCTCCCCGCCGCGGTTCAGCGGCAGGCAGCGGCTCGTCCTCCTCGTCCTGCTCGGCGCGGCCTTCGTCTTCGCCGCCGACTACTCGATCCTGAACGTCGCCCTGCCGCAGGTCGGCGCCGGCGTCGACATGGGCCTGACCCAGCTGCCGTGGATCGTGTCCGCGTACACGCTGCCCGCGGCCGGTTTCATGCTGCTGGCCGGTCGGTTGGCGGACCTGTTCGGCCGGCGCAGGCTGTTCCTCGCGGGCCAGGTCCTGCTGGCCGCGGCATCGCTGCTCGGCGGTCTCGCGACCAACCCGGAGGTGCTGCTGGCCGCCCGCGCGTTGCAGGGGCTCTCCACCGCCATGGCCATTCCGGCGGGACTGTCGCTCATCACGACGACGTTCCCCGAGGGCAAGGCGCGCGCCCGCGCCCTCGGCCTCAACGGCGCGATCCTCTCCGGCGGCTTCACCGCGGGCGCGCTGCTCGGCGGCGTCCTCGTCAGCCTGCTGAGCTGGCGGGCCGCGTTCTTCGTCAACATCCCGTTCGCCCTCGCCATCCTGATCGCCACGCCCCTGCTGATCGGCGAGAGCAGGACGCCGGACCGGCAGCGGCTCGACGTGCCGGGCGCGGTGACGGTCACCGGAGGTCTGCTGGCCGTGGTCTACGCGATCATCGAGAGCAGCCTCGTGGCCGCCGCCCTCGGCGTGGTGCTGCTGGGCGTCTTCTGGGTGGTCGAGTCGCGGTCGTCCGCGCCGCTGGCGCCGGTGCGCTTCCTCAGGAAGCACACGGTGCTGTGGGGCAACTACGCGGGTTTGGTGATCTTCTCCATGGAGACCGGCATGATCTTCCTGATGACGCTGCACCTCCAGGACGTGCTGGAGTTCAACCCGGTGATCACGGGTCTCGTCTTCGGCGTCCCGGGTCTCGCGGCCGTGTTCGCGGGTCCCGTCGCCGGTCGGCTCATCGGCAAGCACGGCGCCCGGAACGTCCTGACCACGGCGTTGGCCCTGCAGGCCCTGACGATCCTCCCGCTGGTGTTCCTCGGCGCGAGCCGGCTCGGGCCGGTGCTGCTGGTGCCGGCGCTGTTCCTCGGGTTCTTCGCGCACGTCGCGTGCATCGTGGCGTACACGGTGATCGGCACCTCGGGCCTGCCGGACGAGGAGCAGGGCCTGGCGACCGGCCTGACCTCGATGACGCAGCAGGTGGCCATCACCGTCGGCGCGCCGATCATGGTCGCGGTCGCCGCCACCCAGGCCGACCGGTTGGCGGGCACCCACCTCGCGCTCGGGGTGAACGTGGCGGTGACGCTCGTGAGCGTGGCCCTCATCCGGTTCGGGCTGCGCCCCCGTGCCGGGGAGAGCCGCACCCCGGCCCTGGCGACCGCGGCGGCGGCCTGACCACGACTTCCCGCGAACGAAGGAGATCCGACATGACGACGCTCAAGCCCGGCAGCGTGTTGCTCGGCACGACCCGGCCCGCCGAGCTGCGGGCGTGGTACACCAAGGCGTTGGCGCCGGGGTCCACCGGTGACGGCCCGATCGACCTGGGCGGCTTCCTGCTCGTCGTCGACGGTCGGGAGGACGTCGAGGCGAAGAACCACGAGCCGGGTCGCGTGATCATGAACTTCCACGTCGACGACTTCGACGCCGCGCAAGCCCAGCTGGACGCGGCCGGCGTGGAGTGGATCTCGATCGCGGACCGGGAGGCGGGCAGGTTCGGCACGTTCGCCGACCCGGACGGCAACCACCTCCAGATCATCATGTGGAAGAAGGACGCCTGAGCGCGGACGTGGGGGGGGGGGGGGGGGGGGGGGGGGGGGGGGGGGGGGGGGGGGGGGGGGGGGGGGGGGGGGGGGGGGGGGGGGGGGGGGGGGGGGGGGGGG
>NZ_JBVJVK010000068.1:0-40996 GCF_055603705.1 Actinosynnema sp. NPDC037264
GGGAACACCCGGTCCCATTCCGAACCCGGTAGTTAAGCCTTCCAGCGCCGATGGTACTGCACTCGTGAGGGTGTGGGAGAGTAGGACGCCGCCGAGCATACTTCACCCTCAGGGGCACTCGTTTACTCGAGTGCCCCTGAGGGTTTTTTGCGTTACCGTCCGTTTCGTGGCCGAGGTGACGAGACACGACGACCTGGCGGAGTTCTGGGCGTTGACGGGCGACTTCTTCAACGCCGACCCGGTGTTCCACACGATCCCGATCGCGGCGGTCGACCGCAGGCTCAACCACGCCGACCCGGAGGACGAGCCACCGCTGCTGGTCAGCGTTTCCGAGGACGGCGTCCTGGTGGCCGCGGCACTGCGCACGCCGCCGTGGCCGCTGACCTTGAGCGGTGTGGCGCCGGAGTGGGCGGAGGTCGTCGCGGACGCGCTGGCCGGCGACGTGGAGCTGCCCGGCGTCAACGGGCCGCGGGAGTCGGTGGAGGCCTTCGTCGTCGCCTGGGCCGCCCGCACGGGCTGCAACGCGCGGGAGCACATGGCGCTGCGCCTGTACGAGCTGGGCGACCTGGTCACGCCCGAGGTCCCCGGCGCCGCGCGCCTGGCGACCCTGGACGACCTCGAACTGCTCAGCCACTGGCGCACGGAGTTCGCCGTCGAGGCGACCGAGCAGGCCCGGGACGAGGGGAGCGAGGACCGCTCCCGGTTGATGCTGCGCGTCAGCCTGGCGGCCGGGCACGGTCACCTGATCTGGCACGTCGGCGACACCCCGGTGGCGTGGGCGGCGGCGAACGCGCCGGCGTCCGGCATGTCCCGCATCGGCCCCGTCTACACCCCGCCCGAGCACCGCAGGCACGGTTACGGCGCGGCGGTCACGGCCGCCTGCGCGTCGTGGGCGCGGGAGAACGGCGCCGAGCACGTGGTCCTCTACACAGACCTGGCGAACCCGACGTCGAACTCGATCTACCAGCGGATCGGGTTCCGGCCGGTGGTCGACTCGGCGGAGTTCGTGTTCACCCCGGCCGGTGACTGAGCAGGTCGCCCGGCTGGCAGTCCAACGCCTCGCACAGGGCGGTCAGCGTGCTGAACCGGATCGCCCTGGCCCGGCCGTTCTTGAGGATCGACAGGTTGACCACGGTCACGCCGACTCGGTCCGCCAACTCGGTCAAGGTCATCCCGCGCTCGGCCAGCAGCCGGTCGAGGTGCACCTGGATGCTCACACGGTTCCCTCCAGGTCCGCGCGCATCTCCGCGCTCGTGCGCATGATCTTGCCAAGCGTCAGCAGACCCACGCCGGTGACCACCGCCCACCACGGCACGGACCAGTCGAACAGGAACTCGACCAGGGGCACGTCGAACGTGACGGCCTGCCTCAGCAACAGCAGGCGCACGACGGCTTCGGCCGACGTCACGACCGGCATGGCCACGAGCGTGAACCACCCGAGTCGGCGCAGCCGGGCCGCGGTCGCCGCCGTGTGGACGCCCTCGGACGCCGCGCGTTCCAGCAGCCTCATCAGCAGGAAGAACAGCACAGCGTAGGCGAACCACGTCAGGGCGCCGTCGAGGACACCGAGCACCCGCTCGGGAAGGCCGGGGTCGTGCAGGCAGTAGCGAAGCTCCGACGGGTAGTTGGCCACACCCTCGCGCAGCGCTCCTTCACCCAGGTACCGCGCGCCGAACCCGCCGGCGATCGCGGCCGAGGAGAAGCACAGGTCGCGGACGGTGTTGCCGATCTCGGTCGTCACCCCGAGCAGGAAGCCCACCGCGGCGACCGACCACATGAGGCGCACGACCTTGGTGAACGGCCTCAGCACGTCCTGCTCCACGATCAGACCGTCCCTTCGAGGTCCGCGCGCATCTCCGCGCCGTCCCGCACGATCTTCGCCAGCGACAGCAGCGCGATGCCCGTGATGACCGCGAACCACGGCGCCTCCCACTCGCCGAAGAACGACGCGAAGCCCGCGTCGAACGTCACGGCGGCGTGCACGAGCGTGGTCCGCGCGATCGACTCGACCATCGCCGCCGCCGGCAGCACCCACAGCAGGTAGTGGCCGAAGCGCCGCACGTCGGCCGCCGTGGCCGGGGTGTAGATGCCGTGGAGCGCGGCACGCCGCAGCAGCAACAGGAGCAGCAGGAGCGCGCCGACCCTGGTGACGGCGGTCGGCGCCTCGGACAGGAAGTCGAGCACGTGCTGCCACGGCACGGGGTCGTCCACGCACAGCGTGACCCGGTCGACGTCGTCCAGCCGGACTCCCGCGACCAGGTCGCGGCCCTCCGCGTCGTGCGGCCAGTACTTGGCGGTGAAGCACACCGGGTCGAACAAGCCGATCGTCAGCCGGATCGCGGTGGTGAGGCCGAACGCCCCCAGACTCAGCGCGAACACCGCGGACACCACGCCGGTCAACGGCTCTAACGCGTTCCCCCTCGACATGAGATGCCCCCCGCATATCGTTTATCGATGTTATCGAGAAACGATACCCTCCAGCACGTCCCGCGTCACGGGCCGGTTGCGGGCGTGGGAGGAGAACACCAGGGACGTGGTCGTGTCGCCGTACCGCTGGGCCTGCTCCACGAACTCCTCGAGCTCCACCATCGACCGGCACACCACGCGCAGCAGCCAGCAGTCGTCACCGGTCACGTGGTCGGCGTCGCGCACCTGCGCGAGCGTCACCACCCGTTCCCGGAACCGGGGCGTGTCCAGGCTGCGCACCCGCACCCGCACGATGGCCTCGATCGGCAGCCCGAGCCGCTGCGGGTCGACCACCGCGACGTACCCGGTGACGATCCCGGCCTGCTCCAGCCGGCGCACGCGCTCGGTCGTCGCGGGCGCGGACAGGGAGACCCGCTTGGCCAGCTCGGTGAACGTCATCCGGCCGTCCCGCTGGAGCAGGTCCAACAACTTCCAATCCAGATCGTCCAGTTCCACCGTGGAATCGTAAGCGGAACCCGCGCCACGCCTGGAGTTCCGCATGGGACAGAACACGCTGGTCAGCCACGATTTACCCATGACCAACACGCTCCGCTTCCCCGCCGCCGACCCCGCTGCCGCCGCCGCGTTCTTCGCCGCGGAACTGGCCTTCGAGGCCGACCCGGACGACGTGGTCCGGGACCTGAAGGCAGGCACGACCGAGGGCTTCCAGCTCGTCGAGACCCGCAGTCCCGAGGCGTTCGCCCGGGTCCGCATCCCCGGCGCGATCAACCTCCCGCACTGGGACGTGGACGAGACGACCACCGCCGACTGGGACCGCGACCTCGTCTACGTCTGCTACTGCGAGAGCTTCGAGTGCAACGCCGCCACCAAGGGCGCGCTCAAGCTGTCGCGGCTCGGGTTCAAGGTGAAGCGACTGGCCGGCGGCATCACGACCTGGCACGCGTCGGGCTACCCGGTGGAAGGTGACGCGGTCGAGGGTGACGCGGTCGGGGCCGGCGCTGCGGCGGGTGACGGCGGCACGAGCCTGCACGGAATCTCCTGCGACTGCTGATCTACCCTCGGACGGGTGACGCGCCTGCTCGTGCTGCAACCCGACCGCGACGACCCGCCCGCCCGCCTCGGCGAGTGGCTGACCACCGCCGGGGCGGTGCTGGACGTGGTGAAACCGTACGAGGAACCGGTGCCGGAGACGCTCGACGGCTACCAGGGCGTGGTCTGCCTGGGCGGCGCGATGGGCGCGCTGGACGACGTCGCGCACCCGTGGCTCGCGGACGTGCGCAAGCTGCTGTCCCACGCGGTGTCGAAGCGGGTGCCGCTGCTCGCGATCTGCCTCGGCGCGCAGCTGCTGGCCGCGGCCACCGGCGGGCAGGTGCGGCGCAGCCCGCAGGGGCACGACGTCGGCGTGCGGCTGGTGGCCAAGCGGGACGCGGCGAGCGGCGACCCGTTGTTCGACGAGCTGCCGTGGACGCCGGACGTGCTCCAGTTCCACGAGGACGAGGTCGGCCTGCTGCCGCCGACGGCGTTGTTGCTCGCGTCCTCCCCGAAGTGCGCGAACGAGGCGTTCCGGGTCGGTGACCGCGCCTACGGCGTGCAGTTCCACATCGAGACCACGCCGGACATGGTTCTGGGTTGGGCCGAGGGGTACCCCGAGGCGGTGGCGAACGTGCGGCCGGAGGTGCTCGACCCGGACCGTCTCGCGGCCGGTCACGAGGACATTCAGGAGGTGTGGCAACCGTTTGCCGAACGATTCGTGCGCCTGGCCGCCGGTGAGCTGACGATCCACCGGAGCCTGCCGCTGGTGTGATGAACCTCCACCGATGTGAGCGTTCATCGTTCGGACAGGTAGCGTTCACCTCGTCGTCGTGAGTGTTCATCGGCCAGACGGGTAGCGTTTACCTTCGACTGTGTCGATTCAGTTGGAGGAATCAGCGTGGATGCCTCGCTCCTCGTCATCATCGTGGTCATCACGGCTCTGGTCTTCGACTTCACCAACGGCTTCCACGACACCGCGAACTCGATGGCGACCTCCATCGCCACCGGCGCGCTGCGGCCACGCACGGCCGTCGCCTTCTCCGCGGTGTTGAACCTGGTGGGAGCGCTGTTGTCGGTCGAGGTGGCCAAGACGATCTCCGGCGGGATCGTCGACGACGCCAGAATCACCCCTGCGATCGTCTTCGGCGGGCTGATCGGCGCGATCATGTGGAACCTCGTGACCTGGTACGTCGGGCTGCCGTCGAGCTCGTCGCACGCCCTGTTCGGCGGCCTGATCGGCGCGGCCTGGGTCGCCTCGGGCGCGGACGCGGTGCACTTCGCGAAGGTCGTGGACAAGGTCGTCGCGCCCGCGATCGCCGCGCCGCTGGTGGCGGGGATCGTGGCGCTGGTGGCGACCTACCTGACCTACCGGCTGACCAAGCGGGCGCGGAAGTCCGTGACGGACCGGGGTTTCAAGGCGGGCCAGATCGCGTCGGCCGCGCTCATGTCGCTGGCGCACGGCACTAACGACGCGCAGAAGACGATGGGCATCATCACGCTCACGCTGATCACCGCCGGGACGCTCGCGCCGGGTTCGGAACCGCCCCTCTGGGTGATCCTGAGCGCGGCGATCGCCATCGCGCTGGGCACCTACCTGGGCGGTTGGCGGATCACGAAGACCCTCGGCTCGGGCCTGACCACGATCGAGGCGCCGCAGGGCTTCGCCGCGCAGACCAGCGCGGCGACCGTGATCATGGCGTCCTCGCACCTCGGGTTCGCGCTGTCCACGACGCACGTCGCGTCCGGCGGCATCATGGGCTCCGGCCTGGGCCGCCAGCGCGACGGCGTGCGGTGGGGCGTGGCGGGTCGGATGGCGGCGGCCTGGGGGCTGACGCTGCCGGCGGCGGGCCTGGTCGGCGCGCTCGCGGGCAAGGTCGCGTCGCTCGGCACGGCGGGCGTGGTGGCCGTGGCGGTGGTCGGCATGGGCGTGGCGCTGGTGATCTGGCTGCTGTCGCGCCGCGAGCCGGTGCGGCCCGAGCACGTGGTGGACGAGATCGCGGCACAGGCCGAGACGCACAAGGTGGCGGCGTGAAGATCGACTGGGCGGCGTTGGGCGCCGTGTTCGGGGTGAGCCTCGCGGTGGTGCTGGGGCTGGTCCTGCTGTTCTCCGGCGGGCTGCGCGCGCTGTCGGCGCGGGAGGCGGCGCAGGAGCGGCAGGCGTCCACGGCGGCGCCGACGGTCGTGGCGGTGGCGTGCCTGCTGGCGTGCGTGACCGTAGTGTTGTTCGGCATCTACTTGATCGTGGCGGGCTGACGCTTTTTTCGGCGTCCCGGCGGGCTACGGTGTTCGTCGATGACCGATCCAGCCCGCCTGCCCACGTCCCCCGCGCGGTTCGGCCTGACCGAGGCGCGCGGCGGTGAGCACCTGCGCGCCGCCGGGTGGTGGGAGGGGCGGCGGCCGAGCGAGGGCAACGAGCCGATCCTGGTGGCGTTGTCCCGCAGCCCGGACCCGGACCTGGCGTTGCTCGGGGTCGACCGGCTGCGCGTCGCGCTCGGTGACCGGTGGCCCGAGCTGGACCAGGCGCTGCGGGACGTCGAGGCGTTGCGCGGGCGGCTGCTCGCGGTGCTGGGCTCGTCCACCGCGCTGTCGGACTTCCTGGTCGCCAACCCGGACCGCTGGCACGACCTGGTAGACGCCGAGCCGGTGGACGCGGGGTCGTTCGTGCCCGCCCTCCTCGCCGCGGTCGAAGGGCTGACCGGCGCGGACGCGGTGCGCGCGCTGCGGCTCGGCTACCGGGCGCTGCTGTGCCGGATCGCCGCCGACGACCTGGCGCACGTGGTCGAGCCCGACCAGCCGTACGTCAACTACGACGACGTGGCCAGCCTGCTGTCGGACCTGGCGGTGGCCGCGTTGCGGGCCGCGCTGGACGTCGCCGAGCGGCAGGTGCCGCGGTCGGACGAGTGCCGGCTCGCGGTGATCGCGATGGGCAAGTGCGGCGCGCGTGAGCTGAACTACGTCAGCGATGTCGACGTGGTGTTCGTCGGCGAGGGCGACCTGGCCGTGGCGACCCGGTTGGCCGGCGCCGTGATGCAGGTCGCGGGCCAGGCGTGCTTCGAGGTGGACGCGGCGCTGCGGCCGGAGGGCAAGGCGGGCGCGCTGGTGCGCACGCTGGACGGCCACGCCACCTACTACCAGCGGTGGGCGCGGACGTGGGAGTTCCAGGCGCTGCTCAAGGCCAGGCCGGTGGCCGGCGACGAGGAGCTGGGCCTGCGGTACATGGACGTGGTGCGGCCCCTGGTGTGGACGGCCGCCGAACGGGAGAACTTCGTGCCCGACGTGCAGGCCATGCGCCGCCGCGTGGAGGACCACGTGCCGGCGAGCCTGACCGACCGGGAGCTGAAGCTGGGCCGCGGCGGGCTGCGTGACGTCGAGTTCGCCGTGCAGCTGCTGCAACTCGTGCACGGTCGCGGTGACGAGGAGCTGCGCATCACCACGACCACCCAGGCGTTGACGGCGTTGGGGCGCGGCGGGTACGTCGGCCGCGCGGACGCCGCCGACTTCGGCCGCGCCTACCGGTTCCTGCGCACGTTGGAGCACCGGTTGCAGCTGCAGCGGCTGCTGCGCACGCACCTGTTCCCGGCCGACGACGACGTGGCCGCGCTGCGCTGGCTGGCGCGTGCGTCGGGGTTGCAGGCCGAGGGCGGGCTGTCGGAGAGCCAGGTGCTGCTCGCCGAGTTCCGCAAGCGCGCCAACCAGGTGCGCCGGCTGCACGAGAAGCTGTTCTACCGGCCGCTGCTGGAGGCCGTCGCGAAGGTGCCGACCGAGGGGCTGCGGTTGACCACGTCGCAGGCCGCGGCGCGACTGGCCGCTCTGGGGTATGCCGCGCCGGACGGCGCGTTGAAGCACATCGAGGCGCTGACCAGGGGCGTTTCCCGGCGGGCGCGGATCCAGACGGCGCTGCTGCCGGTGCTGCTGGACCTGTTCGCCACCACCCCGGACCCCGACCGCGGGCTGCTGGCGTACCGGAAGGTGTCGGAGGCGTTGGCCGAGACGCCCTGGTACCTGCGGCTGCTGCGAGACGAGGGCACGGTGGTCGACCGGCTGGCCGCGCTGCTGGGCACGTCGAAGCTCGTGCCGGACCTGCTGGTGCGCGCGCCCGAGGTGCTGCCGCTGCTGGCCGACACCGACGCGCTCGTCGGCCGCGACCCGATGACCATCGGCAACCCGCTGCGCAGCGCCGTGTCCCGGTACAGCGACCTGGGACGCGCGGTCACCGCCGCCCGGTCCCTGCGCCGCCAGGAGCTGCTGCGGGTGGCGTCGGCGGACCTGCTCGGGCTGGTGCCGCTGCGGACGGTGTGCGTGTCGCTGTCCGAGGTGTGGGTGGCGGTGTTGCAGGGGGCGTTGGACGCGGTGGTGCGGTCGGCCGGTGAGCGGTTGGCGTCGATCGCGGTCATCGGCATGGGCCGGCTCGGCGGGCGCGAGCTGGGGTACGGCTCGGACGCCGACGTGCTGTTCGTGTGCGAGCCCGCCGAGGGCGTGAGCGACCCCGACGCCGCCCGGTACGCGTCGTCGGTGGTGGAGCAGGTGCGGCGGCTGCTCAGCGCGCCCAGCCAGGACCCGCCGTTGCAGGTGGACACCGACCTGCGGCCGGAGGGCAGGCAGGGGCCCCTGGTGCGCACGCTCGACTCCTACCGGGCCTACTACGCGCAGTGGGCCGAGCTGTGGGAGGCGCAGGCGCTGCTGCGAGCGCGGTTCATCGGCGGCGACGCGGACCTCGGCGCGCGGTTCATCGAGATGATCGACCCGGTGCGCTACCCCGAGCACGGGCTGGACGCCGCCGCGGTGCGGGAGATCCGGCGCATCAAGGCACGCGTCGAGGCCGAGCGGCTGCCGCGCGGCGCCGACCCGTCCACGCACACCAAGCTGGGGCGGGGCGGGCTCGCGGACGTCGAGTGGACCGTGCAGCTGCTCCAGTTGCAGCACGCGTGCGAGGTGCCCGGCCTGCGCACGCCGTCGACGGTGCGCGGGCTGCGTGCGGCGACCGAGGCGGGCCTGGTGTCGGAGGACGACTCGTCGGCCCTGATGGACGCGTGGGTGATGGCGACCGAGGCGCGCAACGCCGTCGTGCTGGTGAAGGGCAAGGCCGGTGACCAGCTGCCCACGGCCGGGCGCGACCTGGCCGCGGTGGCGTCGGCGATGGGGCACGCGGGCGACCCGGGCGGGTTCCTGGACTCCTACCGGCGCACGACGCGTCGCGCGCGGGCCGTGATCGAGCGCATCTTCTACGGTTCCTGAACACTGGGGTTCGTGAAAGCGATCGCGCAGACCGAATTCGGAGATGCCGAAGTCCTCGTGGTGCGGGAGCTGCCTGACCCGCCGATCGCGCTGGACCAGGTGCTGGTCGAGGTGCGTGCCGCCGGGGTGAACCCGGTCGACCGGCTGGTGCGCATGGGGTACGTGGCGAGTTCGACGCCGTGCCACTTCCCCCTCGTGCCGGGCTGGGACATGGCCGGGGTGGTGCGCGCCGTCGGGCCCGCGGTGGACGGGTTCGCCGTCGGCGACGAGGTGTTCGGCTACCAGCGCAAGGACCACGTGCAGCACGGGACGTACGCGGAGCTGATCGCCGCCACCGAGCGCGGGTTGGCGCACAAACCGGCGTCGCTGTCGTTCGTGGAGGCGGGCGCGCTCTCGCTCACCGGGCTCACGGCGTTGCAGTCGTTGCGCAAGGTCGGGGTGTCGTCGGGTGACACGGTGCTCGTGCACGCCGCCGCGGGCGGTGTCGGGCACCTGGCCGTGCAGGTGGCGCGGATCCTCGGCGCGGCAAGGGTGATCGGCACGGCGTCGCCGCGCAACCACGGGTTCCTGCGGTCGTTGGGCGCGGAGCCGGTGGCCTACGGGGACGCGCTCGTGGACAACGTGGCCGAGCTCGTCGGCGGCGACGGGCTGGTCGACGTGGCGTTCGACTGCGTCGGCGGCGCGGCGCTCAACGACTCGCCCGCGCTGGTGCGCGACCCGGCCCGGATCGTGTCCATTGTGGATACCAACGTGCTGGAGCTCGGCGGCCGGTACTCCTACGCCAAGCCCGTGCGGGAGGACCTGGACTGGCTGGCCGGGCAGGCGGGCTCGGGCGCGCTGAAGGTGGAGGTGCAGCAGACGTTCCCGCTGGCGCAGGCCGCCGAGGCGCACCGGCTGCTGGAGGGCAAGCACGTGCGCGGCAAGGTCGTGCTGACGGTGTGACGTGTGGTGGAGGGCCCCCGTCGAGGGCGGGGGCCCTCCGGCTGCCTACTCCTCGTCGACGGTCGGGACCGTGGTGAGCAGTTCGACGATCCACTCCTCGACGAGCGTGTCGTCGGATTCCTCGTCCTGGACGAGGCGGTTCGACACCCGGACGCCGAGACCGAGCACGTCGGCGGCGCCGATCGCCTCGATCGCCTCGGCGGCGGAGTCGAAGATGTTGGTGGACAGCACCTGGGCGGGGGTTGCGACGTCATCAGACACGGCGCGACCTTAACCGCCCTCCCCGATCGGGGTAGGAGCAGCCCTGGTGTCGACGGCGTGTTGATCGGGGGCTACGCACCGTCGATCTAGGGCCGCCACGCATTGACTATTGGTGTTCCTTATGTCGAGACTAGCGACACTCCTGGGGGAGATTCACGTTCGCACGCGTGCGCCCGGACGAAGGACGTCATGGACGACGAGACCCACCGCAAGAAGAGCAGCGCGGCTTTGAAGATCAGCTTGGTCATGCTCGGCGTGCTGGTCCTGCTCGGGGTGATCCAGGCGGTCACCGCCGGCACGGTCGGCGTCGGCGCGTTGAGCGTCACCCTGCGCGAAACTTCTTCGACCACGCCCACCTCCACCTCTCCCACCTCGGAGGACACCGTCGGCGGCCTGGACGGCGCGGTGGGCACGACCTCGGAGGAAGAAGCGCCGCCCAGCGTGGACACCAAGGTGCTCACGGGGTCGTGGAAGCAGGCGCGCGGCCTGCTCACCGTGGAGATCACGAAGGTGGAGAACTCCGGTGGCCGCCTCAAGGTGTTCGCCACCGCGATCAACGCCAGCAACGCGAAGATGGACCTGCCCCTCGCGTCCATCTCCGCGGTCGACGACGCGCAGCGCGACTACGCCGCGTCGGTGTCCACCAGCCGGTGGCCGGTGTCGATCGCGAAGAACTCCAGCATCAACGGGTACCTGGAGCTGGACCGGAAGGCCGGCGCCGACAGCACGTCGTTCTCGCTGACGTTCGCGGGGATCATCGGCCAGCTCGCGCCGACCGGCGGTGCGGTGACCGTGACCGGGATCCCGATCCCCGAGTAGGTGGACGTCCTCGTCGGTGTGCTGGTCGGGCTGGTCGGCCTGTGGCTGGTGCTGCTCCTCGGTCTGTTCCTGGTCCGGCCCCGCGGCGTGGCGCTGCGGTTGGTCCTGCGGCTGCTGCCGGACGTGCTGCGGTTGGTGACGCGCCTGGCCCGTGACCCGCGGGTGCCGCGGTCGGCGCGCGTGCGGCTGTGGCTGCTGCTGGGGTACCTGGCGCTGCCGTTCGACCTGGTGCCCGACTTCATCCCGGTGCTGGGGTACGCGGACGACGCGATCGTGGTGTGCTGGGTGCTGCGTTCGGTGATCCGTGCGACCGCGTTCGACCTGGTGGAAGCCCACTGGCCCGGTACCGCGGACGGGCTGGCGGTGGTGCGCCGGTTGGCCGGCGTCGGGCCGGGCGGGGCGAGCAGGGGGTAACGCGGTCGGTACGCTGCGCGACTTTCCGTGCCGACCGGTGACCGTACGACGGGACGAGGCTGAGAGTCCGATGCCGGCGAGCGGAGGGCCGTTCAGGCACCTCGACTCCGAGGCGAGTGAGCCGCCCCTGGTGCGGCCCCGCTCGTCCACGCCGTCCTCGACCTGACCTGCTCGTGGAAGGCCGAAGGCCCGGTGACCGTGGTGGTCACCGGGCCTTCGGCCTGTGGAGGTGTGAGTGGGGCTTCAACCGGTAGAACTGCTGGTCAGAGCCCCGCGTCGATCACACGTCGTAGTAGAGCGCGAACTCGTAGGGGTTCGGGCGCAGGCGCAGCGGGTCGATCTCCTGCTCCCGCTTGAACGAGATCCAGGTGTCGATGACGTCCGGCGTGAAGACGCCGCCCTCCAGGAGGAACTCGTGGTCCGCCTCGAGGCTGTCCAGCACCGCGTCCAGGGACGCCGGCACCTGCTTGACGTCGCGGGCCTCCTCGGGCGGCAGCTCGTAGAGGTCCTTGTCGATCGGGGCCGGCGGCTCGATCTTGTTCTTCACGCCGTCCAGGCCGGCCATGACCATGGCCGAGAAGGCCAGGTACGGGTTGCCCGACGAGTCGGGGCAGCGGAACTCGATGCGCTTGGCCTTGGGGTTGTTGCCGGTGATCGGGATGCGCACGCACGCCGACCGGTTGCGCTGGGAGTAGACCAGCGACACCGGGGCCTCGTAGCCCGGGACCAGGCGGTGGTAGGAGTTCACCGTCGGGTTGGTGAACGCCAGCAGCGACGGCGCGTGGTGCAGGATGCCGCCGATGTAGTGCCGCGCCGTGTCCGACAGGCCCGCGTAGCCGGACTCGTCGTGGAACAGCGGCTGGCCGTCCTTCCACAGCGACTGGTGGGTGTGCATGCCCGAGCCGTTGTCGCCGAACAGCGGCTTCGGCATGAACGTCACGGTCTTGCCGGCCTGCCACGCGGTGTTCTTGATGATGTACTTGAACAGCATCAGGTCGTCCGCGGCGTGCAGCAGCGTGTTGAACTTGTAGTTGATCTCGGACTGCCCGGCGGTGCCCACCTCGTGGTGCGCGCGCTCGACGGAGAAGCCCTGGGCCTGCATGTTGAGGACCATCTTGTCGCGCAGGTCCGCGTAGTGGTCGGTCGGCGAGACGGGGAAGTAGCCGCCCTTGTACTTGACCTTGTAGCCGCGGTTGCCGCCCTCTTCCTCACGGCCGGTGTTCCAGGCGCCGGAGATCGAGTCGATCTCGTGGAAGGAGGCGTTCGCGGTGGTGTCGAAGCGGATCGAGTCGAAGATGTAGAACTCCGCCTCGGCGCCGAAGTACGCGGTGTCCGCGATGCCCGACTCGGTGATGTACTGCTCGGCCTTGCGCGCGATGTTGCGCGGGTCGCGGCTGTAGGCCTCACGCGTGAACGGGTCGTGCACGAAGAAGTTGACGATCAGCGTCTTCTCGATCCGGAACGGGTCGAGGCGCGCGGTGTAGAGGTCGGGCAGCAGCAGCATGTCCGACTCGTGGATCGACTGGAAGCCGCGCACCGACGAGCCGTCGAACGCGAGGCCCTCGGCGATGGCGTCGGCGTCGAACGCGCTGGCCGGGAGCGTGAAGTGCTGCATCACGCCGGGCAGGTCGCTGAAGCGGACGTCGACGAACTTCACGCCCTCGTCGGAGATGAACTTCAGGACCTCGTCGGGATTCTTGAACACCCTCGTCGACTCCTCTGCTGCGGTGGGGGCGTGGTTGTACGCCGCTGCGTGGTGCGGCCTGCCATCGTGGCGAAACTAAGACCGTGGTGTTGCCCAGCCGTCACCCGCGTGTTTCGCCAGTGTTAACGGGCCTCCCAGGTCGGGCAACCCGACCGCCGCTCCTCACCCGCTGAGCACGGCCTTACTCTGGTGGGGTGAGCAAGTGGACCGGTTCGTGGCTGTCAGGACCCCGCTCGGCGCTGGAACCCGGCGCCGACTCCGGAGACGGTACCGGGCAGCGGTGGCGGGGTGAACGCCTCGGCCTGCCCCAGTCCGGTCCGGGCTCCGTCGCGTCCACGGGCCGCCGCGCGATTGCCATCCTGGTCGACTTCGCCCTCTCGGGCGGCGTGGCGGGCCTGTTCACCATGCCCGACCTGCCGCAGAACTGGAGCCTGCTGGCCTGGTTCGCCATCACCGTCGTCGCGGTCGGCCTCTTCGGCTTCACCCCTGGTCACGCGCTGTTCGGGCTGCGGGTCGTGCGGATGGACGGCACGCAGAGCGTCGGCCTGCCGCGGGCCGCGCTGCGGACGGTGTTGATCTTCCCCATCATCCCGGCGGTGGTGTGGGACGCCGACGGCCGGGGCCTGCACGACAAGGCCGCGGGCACCGTCGTCCTCAGGGCCCGCTGACCGTTGAGAGGGCCCGACGGCGGTCGGGTGCCGGTTCGCGTTACCGGGCGCGAAGGGGGCCGCTCATGCGGCAGGCCCGTCCCGGACGACTGCCGGAACGGGCCTGAGCTGCGGAAACGCGCGTCGGTGGCGGCTCAGCGACGACGCATGGCGCGCTGCACGTTGCGCATCTTGGCGCCCTGGGGCATCGGGCCCTTGGGCAGCGCCGCGCCGCGGCTGGCCAGCGCGGCCAGCCGGTTGTCGATCGTGTCGACCTGGGCGGTCGAGATGTTGCGCGGCAGCTTCATCAGGTGGCTCTGCAGCTTGCGCAGCGGCACCTGGCCGTCCTCGGTGCCCACGACGACGTCGTAGATCGGCGTCTCGCCGATCACCCGCGCCACCCGCTTCTTCTCCTGGGCGAGCAGGTTCTTGACCCGGTGCGGCGCGCCCTCGGCGACCAGCACCACGCCCGGCCGGCCGAGCACCCGGTGCACCATGTCGCCGCTCGTGGTGCCCGCCACGGCCTGCGTGACGCGCCACTTGCCGCGCAGGTTGTCCAGCGCCCACGCCGCCGCGCCCGGCTGGCCGTCCGCCTTCGCGTACACGGTGCGCTGCACCCGGCGGCCGAACACGATGACCGCGAGCAGCGCGCCCACCGCGATGCCCATGGGCAGCAGCACCCACTGCATGTCCCAGATGAGGCCGATCAGGAACGCCGCGGCCGTCGCGCCGAGCAGGCACGCCAGCATCAACGGCACGAGCGCCTTGTCCTCGCGGCGCTGCATCTTGAACGCCTCGAAGATCTGGCTGCGCTTCGCCTTCGATGCCGCGCGCCGAGCCTTCGCCGCTTCCTTGGAGGCCGCCTTGGCAGCCGCCTTGTCCTGCTTACCAGCCATACCCACCAGGATACGGCGCGCCGCCGCGCCCCATGACGGGAGTACTCGCTGACCTCTGCGAGGATGCAGCGCATGGACGGGCTGCTGGAGGGACTCGACCCGGAACAGCGCGCCGCGGTGGAAGCTCCGCGCGGTCCGGTCTGCGTGCTCGCGGGCGCCGGCACCGGCAAGACCCGCACCATCACGCACCGCATCGCCCACCTTGTCCAGCGCGGGCACGTTTCCGCCGGTCAAGTCCTCGCCGTCACGTTCACCGCACGTGCCGCGGGCGAGATGCGGACCCGGTTGCGCGCGCTCGGCGTGCACGGCGCGCAGGCGCGCACGTTCCACGCCGCCGCCCTGCGCCAGCTCCGCTACTTCTGGCCGCGCGTGGTCGGCGGCGAGCAGTGGCAGCTGATCGACCGCAACAAGCTGCGGCTGGTCGCGCAGGCCGCCAACCGCGTCGGCCTGTCCACCGAGTCGGACTCGCTGCGCGACCTCGCGGGCGAGATCGAGTGGGCCAAGGCGTCGCTGGTCGCGCCCGACGGCTACCCGAACGCCGCCGGCCGCACGAGCCGCGACACGCCCGCGCCCGCCGAGCAGGTCGCGCAGGTCTACCGGACCTACGAAGAGCTGAAGAACCAGGCGCAGCTGCTCGACTTCGACGACCTCCTGCTGCACACCGCGGCGGCGCTGGAGGAGCACGGCGAGGTCGCCGAGGAGTTCCGCGACCGGTACCGGTGCTTCGTGGTGGACGAGTACCAGGACGTCACGCCGTTGCAGCAGCGCGTGCTCGACGCGTGGCTCGGTCAGCGCGACGACCTGACCGTGGTCGGTGACGCGAACCAGACCATCTACTCGTTCGCGGGCGCCTCGCCGCGTCCGCTGCTGGACTTCCCGCGCCGGTTCCCCGAGGCCGTCGTGGTGCGGCTGGAGCGCGACTACCGGTCGACCCCACAGGTCGTTGGCCTGGCCAACGAAGTGATCAAGTGGGCGCGCGACCGCCCCTCCGGGTCGAGGCTGCGGCTGATCGGGCAGCGCCCGGACGGGCCGAAGCCGACGTTCACCGAGTTCGACGACGAGACGCTGGAGGCCGCGGCCGTCGCGCGGCGGGTGAAGGCGCTGCTGGACGAGGGCGTGGCGGCCAGCGAGATCGCCGTCCTCTACCGCGTCAACGCCCAGTCGGAGGTCTTCGAGCAGGCGTTGGCCGAGGTCGGCGTGCCTTATCAGGTGCGTGGCGGAGAGCGGTTCTTCCAGCGCGCCGAGGTGCGGCAGGCGATGGTGGCGTTGCGCTCGGCGGCGGCGCACGAGCCGACCGGCGAGCTGCCGAAGGTCGTGCGCGAGGTGCTGGCCGGCATCGGCCTGACCGACGAGCCGCCCGCCGGCGGGACGGCGCGGGAGAAGTGGGAGTCGCTGCTCGCGCTGGTCGAACTGGCCGAGGAGCTGGTCACCGCGGTGGACTCGGCGGACCTGCCGAAGTTCGTGGCCGAGTTGGAGCTGCGGGCCGAGGCCCAGCACCCGCCGACCGTGGAGGGCGTGACGCTGGCGTCCCTGCACGCGGCGAAGGGCCTGGAGTGGGACGCGGTGTTCCTGGTCGGGCTGGTCGAGGGCACGTTGCCGATCCAGCACGCCGACGGTGACGACGCGGCGATCGAGGAAGAGCGCCGGCTGCTGTACGTGGGCGTGACGCGGGCCCGTGAGCACCTGTGGCTGTCGTGGGCGTTGGCGCGGGCCGCGGGCGGGCGTCGGTACCGGCGGCGCAGCCGGTTCCTCTACGGGCTCGTGCCGGAGGACCACCCGGCGTCGCGCACGGCCGTGAAGCGGGAGCCGCTGCAGAAGCGGCCCAAGCCGCAGTGCCGGGTGTGCGGGTCGGCGTTGGTGGACGCGCGGGCGATCAAGCTGAGCCGCTGCGCCTCGTGCCCGTCCGACCTGGACGAGGAGCTGCTGGCCAAGCTGCGGGCGTGGCGGGCGGACCGGGCCCGTGAGCTCAAGGTGCCCGCTTACGTGGTGTTCACCGACGCGACGCTGGTCGCGATCGCCGAGCAGAGGCCCGAGGACGTCGCCGGGCTGGTGTCGATCTCGGGCATCGGCGCGGCCAAGCTCGACCGGTTCGGTGACGACGTGCTGGCCCTCGTGCGCGGCGGGCGTTGACCTTCGCGTTCGTCCCGCGTCGACCTCTTCGCTGCGCTCGCCGCCGTGGCCGGGTCGAGGCCGTGCCGACCCGTCGTCGGCCCGTCGTCGAGCTGGCGTTGATCTCGCGATGATCCGCGGCCGGTGACCGCGCCAGGCCCGCCTGCGGGCGGTCTGGTCCGTACGGGTGGTCGGCCGCTAGCGCTCTGTGCAGGGCAAACGCTGAATTTTCACTCAATCGACAGGTATTTGGAAAAACCTGTTGCACGCGTCCTGCGCGGGGTCATAACCTGCTCAGGCCGGGCGCGAAGCGCCCGCTGGGGATTCAAGAGCTAGCAGTCGAGTACGAGCCACCCGAGGAGGTGACCGGTCGTGAACACTCCCACGTGCTTCGAGACGCCCGGTTACCTGATGACCGGGGTGGTCTTGGCTTCAGGCGCTGCTCGTGTCGCGGGGGAGAAGTCTGCCCGCGATCGCCACGCCCTCAAGTGGGGCGCTGAGCGAGTTCAGCTGATCCAGGTGCCGACGCCGCACGCGTCGACCGTTATCCCGACTCAGAACGTTGCGCCGTCCGCGCACGAGCGAAGTACCTGACCACCTTGTAGTCAGGCCACCAAGCTCACGAAGGCCGCGGACCCGTAACCGGATCCGCGGCCTTCGTGCTGTCCCGACCCGTTTTGCGGTTCGAACGACAAACAAACCCCATGCAAGACCCTTGACAGGAGTCCACCTGATGTTGACCGCGACCGTCCCCATAAACGGGACGTTGTCCACCGAGCCGGAGCTCTCCGGGGCGGGTGTCGCCAACTTGATCGACACCGCGCCGGACGCCGGCTTGGAACTTCCTTGCCGTACCAACAACCCCGACCTGTGGTTCGCCGACGCGCCGGCGGAGCTGGAGGAGGCGAAGAGGTTCTGCGCCACCTGCCCCGTCATCGCGGAGTGCCTGGCCGGTGCGCTTGCTCGTCACGAGCCCTGGGGGGTCTGGGGCGGCGAGATCTTCGAGCGCGGAACCGTGATCGCGCGGAAGCGCCCCCGTGGGCGCCCCCGCAAGGACGCGGCACCTGTTGTACCCGCGGCACCCGCCGCGACCGTTGTCCGGGGGGCTAACGACCAGGAGGCCGCCGCGTGACCACGTACCGATCCACCGCAGACGAATCCATGCTGATCGAGGTCAATCCCAAGGGGAACCCCATGCTGCTCGAAGAAAATCTCGCCAGATCCCGAATGCATGACGCGGAGATATTCGCGCGACAGCATCGGCTGGCCCACCGTCTCGTCGCCGCCCGCAGGTGGGGGCGACTGGCCGGTTGGGCCCAGCGCAGGGCTGCCATGAAGGCCCGCGCGATCTGATGCTCGGAGAGGCCCGCCCTACCCGTCGTGCGACGGGGGGCGGGCCTCGCCGCATCCGCACCCGCACCCGCACCCGGCCCCGCACCCGCGCTCGGACCCGGAAGGGAGTACTTCGAGACCGAGCCACAGACCACCTCCTCGCCGCCCCGGCGACCACGGGCCCGGCGACCATGGGCCCGGCGACCATGGGCCCGGCGACCATGGGCCCGGTGACCGCGAGTCCAGGCCTCCGACCGCGCGGAGGGGATTTTCGATAGGAGGGTTCGGCTCGGCGTCGGTACCGTTCGACGTGTGGCAGCTCACTCTCACAACCATGCCCGTTCCCATGCCCACACTCACGACGGGATCGACTGGTCGTCCCGGTTGAACTTCCTGCGGCAGGCCGACGAGTTGGACGCCGAGGCGCGGCGCGTCGTCGCGCGCAGACTCGTCCGCACGCTGCCCGACAAGCCGACCGTCCTGGATGTCGGGTCCGGCGCGGGCGGGATGAGCGTGGCGCTGGTCGAGGCCCTGTCGGCGCGTGGCGGCGGGACGGTCGTGCTGGTCGACGCCGTGCCCGAACTGCTGGACGCGGCCACCAGCGCTGCCCGGTCGGCGGCCAACTACGAGACCGACACGACCACGGCGACGGTGCGCGTCCGGCCGGTGCTCGCCGACCTGGCCACCGAACGGCCGGTGGAGATCGCCGGGCCCGCGCAGTTGGTGTGGGCTTCGAACGTCGTGCATCACCTCCCTGATCAGCGCGCGGCTGTGGTGGGGTTGATCGAGGCGGTCGCGCCCGGTGGGTGGTTGGCGCTCGCCGAGGGTGGGTTGAGTGGCAAGTTCCTCCCGTTCGACTTGGGCATCGGTGAGCCGGGCTTGCAGGAACGACTGACCGCCGCGCGCGACCAGTGGTTCGTGCGGATGCGGGAGAACACGGCGGGCGCCGTTCGCATGCACGGTGGCTGGAACCTCGTGCTCTCCGAGGCCGGTCTGGTGGACGTGACCGCGTTCAGCTACCTGATCGACCACCCGGCGCCGCCCAAGCAGGCGGTGCGCGATTGGGCGGTCAACCAGCTGGCGTGGTTCAACGAGGTCGCCGGCGACGCGCTCCACCCCGCCGACCGCCGCACGGTGAAGCAACTGCTCGACCCTCAGGACCCCGCGTTCCTAGGGCTGCGCGACGACGTGTTCCTGCTGATCGCCAACACCGTGTACCTGGGCCGCAAGCCGTGACCGACACGTGCGCCCGCTGTGGACGGACGCGTTCGTCGGTCACGGACCCGGCCCAGCTCTTGGCGTGGGTGCGGGAGCGGGAGCGCGGCGTCGACCAGTGGTTGTGCCACGCCTGTGCGCGGACGCACGTCCGGGACATCGAAGGCAAGCTCCCGTCCGACTACTGGGGCGTCGGGTAGGGCACCGGGTAGGGCGGCGGCGGTCGGAGCCCGGCTGCCTCCGCTGGGTCGGCGGCGTGCTGCTGCGGCGGTAGGGGCCGGGGTGCGATCGGTGCATCGAGTGGTCGGGATTGGAGTTGGTCGGCGTGGGTTCGGTGCTGGGCCGGGGGGTGGGGCGGCTCAGGGTGGTTGCTGCCGCTAGGTAGGCGGTGTGCTTGGTGGCGGGTGAGGTGCGCGGTGGGCGGTGCGGGGTGCGCGGTGCGGGGTGCGGGGTGCGGAGTGGAGGAGGAGCAGGCGGGGAAGAGCAGGGCGGGGAGGGGTGGGTCGTCGCACGGTTGCTGGGCTGTGGGGTGGGGCGGCTCAGGTTGGTCGCTGCCGGTAGGTGGGGCGGTGTGCTTGGTGGCGGGTGCGGGCACCGGGTGAGGTGCGCGGTGCGGGTGCGCGGTGCGGGGTGTGCGGTGTGGGGTGTGGGGTGCGAGGGAAGAGCAGGGGAGGACGGGTCGTCGCACGATTTTGGGCTGCGGGGGTGGGGCGGCCCAGGCTGGTTGCTGCGGCTCGGTAGAGCGGCGTGCTTGGTGACAGGTGTGGGGAGTGGGTGAGGTGCGGTAGGTGGTGCGCGGTGGGTGGTGCGCGGGAACGGCGGGGAAGGGAAGGGGTGGTTGGTGGGTGGTGGGTGGTTAGCGGAGGAGGGTGGAGAGGAGTTTCAGGGTGGCTCTGGGGGTGGCGGTGCCGCGTTTGCTGCCCGCGTCCAGTTCCCTGGTCAGGCCGGTGAGCGTGCACATCCCGGAGCGGACGGCGGTGGCCAGTAGGTGGTGTTGGCGCAGGGGGTCCGGTTCGTGGCGGGCGGCGTCCAGGACGGCTCTCGTCGGCTCGGCGACGGGCAGGCCGGCTTCCACCACCACCTTCGGTGGGCGGGTGGTGCGTTCCAGCAGCACGTGGTCGGCGCACGAGCGGCGGGTGGTGGCTGGTTGCAGCAGGTGTATGCGGGGTGGGGGAGGCAGGGTGTGCAGGCCGTGGGCGTGCAGGGCGTCGAAGCCGGTGACCACGGCCTTCGGCCCGGCGTAAGCCAGCGCGGCCTGCAGTCGCTGGGCACGGGTCGGTGGGCTCGCGCCGAGCAGCACCACTCCCGGCAGGATGCGCTGCCACGGCCCGCCGGGGCGGCACTTGAGGTCGATGACGTAGCCCGGCACGCCGGCTGCTCGCAGGTCCGCTGCCTTGATCACTTGGTCCATGGGGTCGATCTTCCGGTGGTTCCGGAGGGCTTGCCACGGGGTGTTCGTGATCTGTGGATAAGTCGGAGACCTGTGGACAACTCAGTCGTCGAAGCCCGGCTGCCACTGGGCGACGATGGCTCTGGCCTGCACGTTCGCGTCCAGCTGGCAGAGGATGCCGGTCGCGCCCAGCGTCACCCTGTGGATAAGTAGGTACTGCGGCGGGAGGTTCAGGGACCGTCCCGTCTGCGAATCCGGGCTGCGGAGGTCGCCGACGCGCTCCGCCTGCTGCTGCAACCACCGCCGGGTGAAGTGGAACGTCTCCGTCCGCAGCGGCTCGACGAACGGCCCCAAATAGTTCAGCACGTCCTCGGCGTGCAGTTCGGTCCCGGGACGGATGAACCGCTCCGACCGCAGCAGCTCCACCAGGTCCGCCGACCGCCCGTCCAGCGCCAGCCTGGTCATCAGGCCCAACGTCTTGGGCAACCCGTCGGGCAGCCGCGCCACCGCGCCGAAGTCGAGCACGCGCAACCGGCCGTCCGCGCCCAGCATGAAGTTGCCGGGGTGCGGGTCGGCGTGCAGCAGCCCGGACCGGCTCGGCGCGGAGAAGTGGAACTCCGACAGCAGCTGCCCGGCCAGGTCGCGCTCGTCGCGCTCACCCTCACGGATGATCTTCGACAGCGGCGTGCCCTCGGTCCACTCGGTGACCATCACCTTCGGCGAGCTGGCCACCACCCGCGGCACGAGCACGCGGTCGTCGCCGTCGAACGCCTTCGCGAAGACCCGCTGGTTGTCCGCCTCGGTCCGGTAGTCCAACTCCTCCAGGTACCGGTCCCGCAGCTCCTCCAACAGCGGCTTGACCTCGGCGCCGGGCATCACCGCCTGCAACACCCGGCTGAACCGCAGCAACGTGCTGAGGTCGCTCTGCAACGCCTCGTCCGCCCCCGGGTACTGCACCTTCACCGCCACGTCGCGGCCGTCGTGCCACACCGCCCGGTGCACCTGACCGATGCTCGCCGACGCCGCGGGCGAGTCGTCGAACGACGTGAACCGCTTCGCCCACCCCGCGCCGAGCTGCTCGGCCAGCACGCGGTGCACGGTGCGCGCGGGCATCGGCGGCGCGGCCGTCTGCAACTTGGTCAACGCCTCGCGGTACGGCTCGGCCAGCTCGTCCGGCACCGCCGCCTCGAACACGCTCAGGGCCTGGCCGAACTTCATCGCGCCGCCCTTGAGCTGCCCGAGCACGGCGAACACCTGCTCCGCGGTCTTCGCGGACACCTCGGCGCTGACCTCCTCGGAGCTGCGGCCTGCCAGGCGCTTGCCCCAGCCGCCCACCACCCGGCCCGCCACCCCGAGCGGGAGGCTGGCCAGCTTGGCGGTGCGCTGCACGGCCTTGCGCGGGATCTCGCTCACCCGGTGATTCTCCTCCCGCCCGTTCACGTGGTCGCAGTGGTGCACGCCCCTGCCACAAAACCTACACAGCCCTACCTGAGGGTGGATCACGTCGCGGAACGGCACTCGCAGCGCGGGTGCACCGGCGCGATCCGGTGCTCGACCGCCCCGGCGAACGCGTCCACCTCCAGGGTCGCGTCCCAGGTGGGCGGCCTGGTCGCGGCCGGCTCGGTCCGGTCGAGCGCCAGCAGCGCCTGCCCGACCGCCACCCCGGCGGTCGCCGTGACGGTGGCCAGGTCGGCGTGCTGGGCGCGGTCGACCAGCTGCGCGGCGATCATCGGCCACGCCGGGTCCTCGTCGGCCGCGTGCCGGTCCGCGCACCTCAGGCAGCTGCTGCGACCCGGCACGACCAGCGGTCCGACCACGCCGAGCCCTTCCCGGACCCGCACGGCCAGGTGCGGCGTGCCGTCCGCGACGAGCCGGTGCAGCACCTCCGGGGCGGGCACCAACGCGTCGGCCAGCACCACGAGGTCCACGGCGCGCCCCACCGGGCGCACGGTCCCGCACGCCCGCCGCACGGCGTCCTGGGCGGCCTCGGCACGCGGTCGGCCGACGTCCGCCTCGACGTACCCCGATCCGGTGTCCTCCGGCCCGACCCGACCCCGCGCGACCACCCGAACGTGTGCCACTCCGGAGGCGCCCAGAAGCGCGGCGACGGTGACCGCGAGCCGTCCCTCGCCGTGCACCACGACGGATCGGGCGGCCCGGTCGGCGGGCAGTCGAACGGCACGACGACGGGTCCGCAGCGCCCACCCGGTCACCTCGGCGGCCAGCCGCGGGTGCGGCACGGGCACGGTGTCCTCGACCAGCCCGGCCTGCGCCAGGCCGTGCAGCACGCCGGCGAACTCGGCTGCCTGCCGACCGTGACCGGCGAGGCGTTCCCGCAGGTCGGTGAGGGTGTGTCGACCGTTGAGGCCGAGCAGGAGGGAGGCCATCGGCTCCGGCACGTCCTCGACCAGCATGGCGTGCCGCGGGTCCGTGCCGATCTGCACCACGTCGTCCCGGCGGCGCAGCAGCGGCAGGCCGGGCAGGACCCTGGGGCGGTTGGGGAGATCCACACCGGCAGCCTGCCCGTGACGGCCGGTCCGGCAAAACGCCTGTCCACAGGCTTGCCGGTTGTCCACAGAGGCCGTGAATGGCCTTGACGAGCGGCCGGACGCCCGCGAGGGGCCCGGCCGCCCGTCCTCGATCAGACCTTCGCCTTGCCGAGGATCCGGGTCACCGTGGTTCCGCAGACCGGGCACTTGCCCTTGGCCATCCTGCGGTTGTTGCTCTCGTGCACCTCGCCCGTGAAGTCGCGCTTCTCACGGCACTTGACGCAGTAGCCGTTGTAGGTCTCGGCCACGGCTTCCTCCTCGCTTCGAGAGTGCGGAGCGATCTGCGCCACACTCGGGGGTTGCGCTGAACGCTACCTCCGGGAACGCCCCTCCGCTGCACGCCGCGTCGAGCGTGTCCAGCCGCCTTTCGGTGGAACCTGCTGGTCCGTCCTTCCACAGACCGCCGCTTGGCCGCCGCGGATTGTCGGTCCCTGGCCTTACCGTGAACGCCATGCCCGAACCGCAGGTGGAGGTGCGGCGCAGCGCCCGGCGCCGTCGCATGGTGAGCGCGTACCGCGAGGGGGACACGGTCGTGGTCCTGCTGCCGGCTCGCATGAGCAAGAGCGAGGAGAAGCACTGGGTGGCGGAGATGCTCAGCCGCCTGCAGCGCAGCGAGACCCGCAGGCGCTCGCCGACGCGCACGTCGGACGCCGCCCTGCTGGCCCGGTGCGAGGAGCTGGCGGACAGGTACCTGGACGGCGTGCAGCCGAGCAGCGTGCGGTGGGTGCCGCCGATGCGCACGAGGTGGGCGTCGTGCACGCCGAGCGAGGGCACGATCAGGATCAGCGAACGGCTGCGGGACGTGCCCGCGTGGGTGCTCGACTACGTGCTGGTGCACGAGCTGGCGCACCTGGAGGTGCCGGGGCACGGCAAGGACTTCTGGCTGCTCGTGCACAGGTACCCGAAGGCGGAACGCGCCATCGGGTACCTGGAGGGCCTCTCGGCCGCGGCCGGGCTGGGCATCACCGAGGAGGATTGAGACCCGGCCGGACCCGGCGAGGTCGTCGACGGGCGCGACCTCGCGGGGAGACCGGCTGTCAGGCGTCCTTGGGCTTGTCCTGGTCGTCCTCGGGCGCGTCGTCGCCCTTGGCCTGCTCACCGGACGCGCCCTCGTCGCGCAGGGTGCGCTCCAGCTCCGCCATCGGGTCCTCCAGCGCCTTGCGCGTCTGGCCGAACCGCTCGGCGAACTCCATCGGGTCGTCCAGGTCCTCGGCCGTCGGCACCAGGTCGGGGTGCTCCCAGACGCTGTCGCGCTGCTCGACGCCGTGCTGGTCGGTGAGCAGCTTCCACAGCGCCGCCGCCGAGCGGTGCCGGCGTGGCCGCAGCTCCAGGCCGACCAGCGTGGCGAACGTCTGCTCCGCCGGCCCGCCGGACGCCCGCCGCCTGCGCAGCGTCTCCCGCAGCGCGTCGGCGCCGGGCAGCCGCTCGCCGACCGCCTCGTTCACCACCACGTCCACCCAGCCCTCGACCAGGGCCAGCAACGTCTCCAGGCGGGTCAGCGCGGCCTTCTGCTCGGGCGTGGTCTGGGGTTCGAGCATCCCCGACTTCATCGCCTCTTCGATGCTCGCCGGGTTCGCCGGGTCGATCTGGCCGGCCAGCTGCTCCAGCGCCGAGGTGTCGACGGTGATGCCGCGGGCGAACTCCTCCACCGTGTCCAGCAGCCGCTGCCGCAACCACGGCACGTGGCTGAACAGCCGCTGGTGCGCCGCCTCGCGCGCGGCCAGGAACACCAGCACCTCGCTGGTCGGCCGCTCCAGGCCCTCGGTGAACTTCTCGATGTTGTCCGGCAGCAGCGCCGCCGTGCCCTCCGGCCCGAGCGGCAGCCCCACGTCGGTCGACGTCAGCACCTCGGCGCCGAGCTGCGCCAGCGCGCCGCCCAGCTGCGAGCCGAACGCCATGCCGCCCATCTGGCCGAGCATCGACAGCAGCGGTCCGGCCGCCTCCTTGGCCTCGGCCGGCATCGCGTCGACCCAGGCGCCGGACACGCGTTGGGCCACCGGGTCGCACAGCCGCTGCCACGTCGGCAACGTGCGCTCCACCCAGTCGCGCGCGCTCCAGCTCTGGGACGTGCGCGCGCCCGCGGGCAGCGACGTCACGGGGTCGAGCCACATCTCCGCCAGGTGCACGGCGTCGGCCACCGCGCCGCTCTGGTCGGGGCCGAAGCCGGTGCCGCCCTTGCCGGCGAGCTGCTGGAGCGCGATCTGCTTCGCGAGGTCGTAGTTGACCGGCCCGGACGACGTGCCCGCGTTGCTGAACATCGCACCGAGCTGGCTCAGCATCGCGCCGAGCTGGTTGAAGTCGAAGGGGTTCTCCCCTTGGTCCCCGGGTTTGCGGTTGCGGTCGTCGGGGTCCTGCGGGCTGAACCCGAAGGGCAGGTCACTCATGGGTCCACGGTACGCGGCACGGCAGCCCCGCGTGGGACCGGTTCGCCGGCAGCGTGACGCCGTGGTCGTACCCTGTCTGGCGTGACCGAAGGCACCGACACCGTCGTGGACCAGGCACCACCCCCACCGCACGCGCCGCGGCGCGGCCTGACCCGGCGGACGTGGACCCTCGTGGTCAGCCTCACGGTCGTGCTGGCGCTCGGCCTGCTCGGCGGATTCGCCCGCGTGCCGTACGTCGCCCTCGGCCCCGGACCGACCTACGACACGTTGGGCCAGGTCAACGGGGGTGACGTGGTGTCGGTCGAAGGTCAGGAGACCTTCCCGACCGGCGGCAACCTCACCATGACCACGGTGTCGCTCACCGACGACGTGTCGCTGTTCGGCGCGCTCGGCCTGTGGATCAGCGGCCGGTACGCGCTGGCGCCGCGCGAGGAGTTCTTCCGGCCCGGCGAGTCCGAGCAGCAGGTCCGCGACCAGAACGTGAAGGCGTTCCAGGACTCGCAGAGCAGCGCCGAGGTGGCCGCGCTGAGCTACCTGGACTACCCGATGAAGGTCGTCGCCGCCGAGATCACCAACGACACCGCGGCCGCCACCGTGCTGGAGCCGAACGACCGGCTGCTGGAGGTCAACGGCAAGCAGGTCTCCAGCGCCGACGACGTGCGCGCGGCGCTGGAGAGCACCAAGCCGGGCGACCGGATCACGCTGACCTTCGAACGCGGGTCCGAGCGCAAGACCGCCACCGTCACCCTCGGCCGCACGGAGGGCCGTGAGACCGGCTTCCTCGGCGTGCTGCCGCTGGACCGCGCGGACGTGCCGTTCGAGATCAAGATCAGCCTGTCCGACGTCGGCGGACCGTCCGCGGGCCTGCTGTTCGCGCTGTCGATCGTCGACAAGCTCACGCCGGGCGAGCTGAACGGCGGCAAGTCCGTCGCGGGCACCGGCGAGATCAACGACCGGGGCGAGGTCGGCCGCATCGGCGGCATCGGGTTCAAGATGGTCGCCGCCCGCGAAGGCGGCGCCACCGTGTTCCTCGTGCCCGCGGGCAACTGCGACGAGGCGAAGCAGCACGCCCCGGAGGGCCTGCGGCTGGTCAAGGTCGAGAAGCTGGACGACGCCGTGCGGTCGCTCGAATCGCTGAGCAAGGGCGGCGACGCGCCCAGTTGTTAGGCGGTGTTGGATTGCCGCTGCTCCGCAGACGGCGGGCGAGGTCGCCTGGAAGTCGACCGCTCGCGCCTGATTTCCCGACGATCGAAAAGCGTGATCGCCGGGAAATGAGTCGCGAACGACCGACGCGACCTCGCGGGTCAGGGGTGCAGGCCTACGAGCAGCGGCAACGTCAATCCCTGAGCGTTTCGAGCAGCGGCCATGTCACTGCCGGAGGGTCTCGAGGAGGGCGCGGGTCAGGTTCGGGGCCAGTTCGGGGTGGGCCACGACCTCCTCGGGCACCTCCACGCTGCCCCGGAGCCGCAGCACGCAAGCCGCCGAGCCGTCCCGCAGCACCGCCGCCACCAGTCGCGCCTCCCGCCGCTGGGGGTGCTCGGCGGCGAACTTGCGCGCCTGCTCGTCGTCCAGCTCCTGCTCGGTCAGCTGGGCCTCGGCGTCCGGCGGCAGCACGACGATCTCCTGCGCCAACGCGCACCCGTGCACGACGTCGGGCCACACGATGCCCGCCAGCGCCCGGTCCAGCTCGTCGTCGGGCAGCGAGTCCTGCGCGATCGGCGTCAACGGCGAGGCGTCGGGGTCGAGCTGGCCCGCCAGCTCCGGCTGCCGCACCAGCAGCTCGGCCGTCGGTACCAGCGCGAACAGCTGGGTCGGCTGGTTCCACCCGGCGGTGGACACGAACTCCTCGACCTCGCGGGCGACCTCGGGCAGCACCACGGGTGGCGTTTCACTGGCTGACACGTGCGCCATGGTCGCATCTGGGTAAAGACAAGACCGAACGGGGAACCCCGGGCGGCCTCCGTAGAGTTGGACAGAACGTACGAACGCCACTACCGCGATCCAGGAGCGTGCCCCGTGGCCACACGGCCCCCGGTCGGACTGCCCAGGCTGTCCCGTCGCAGCCGGATTCTGCTCATCGTCGGTGCGGTGGTCCTGGTCGGTCTGATCACCGGCTCAAGGCTGCTCGGCACCTACGTCAACTGGCTCTGGTTCGGCGAGGTCGGCTTCCGCAGCGTCTACGGCACGGTGCTCGCGACCCGGTTCGGGTTGTTCTTCGCCGTGGGTCTGCTGGTCGGCGGTCTCGTCGCGATCAACCTGATCATCGCCTACCGGTCCCGGCCGGTCTTCGTGCCGGTGTCCGGGCCCGACGACCCGGTGGCCCGCTACCGCGCCGTCGTCAGCAGGCGGATGAAGCTGTTCGCCATCGGCCTGCCGGTGCTGGTCGGCCTCATCGCCGGCACCTCGGCGCAGGGCAACTGGCAAGAGCTCCAGCTGTTCCTCAACGCCACCTCGTTCGGCGTGAACGACCCCGAGTTCGGCCACGACATCGGCTTCTACGCGTTCGAGCTGCCGTTCTACACGTGGGTGCTGTCGTGGCTGTTCATCGCCACGGCGGTCGCGTTCGTGGCCGCGGTCGTGGCGCACTACCTGTTCGGCGGCATCCGGCTGGCGGGCCGCGGCGGCCAGCTCTCCGGGCCCGCGCGGACCCACCTGGCCATCGTGGCCGGCGTGTTCATCCTGCTCAAGGCGGTCGCGTACTTCTTCGACCGGTACACGCTGCTGTTCTCCGACCGCAACGACAAGTTCGACGGCGCGAGCTACACCGACCTCAACGCGGTGCTGCCCGCCAAGCTGATCCTGCTGTTCATCGCGGTCTTCTGCGCCATCGCGTTCTTCGCGGGCGCGGTGTTGCGCAACCTCCAGCTGCCGGCGATCGCGACCGTGCTGCTGGTGCTGTCCTCCATCCTGGTCGGCGCTGCGTGGCCCGCCGTGCTGGAGCAGTTCTCGGTGCGGCCGAACGCCATCGAGAAGGAAGCCGAACCCATCGGCCGCAACATCGAAGCCACCCGGCAGGCCTTCGGGTTGACCGCGGACAAGGTGGAGAGCAAGCCGTACGCGGGCAAGCAGAACGTCTCGCTGGACGAGCTGAAGAACGACCAGGCGACGGTGGGCAACGTGCGGCTGCTCGACCCGGCCGTCATCTCCAAGACGTTCACCCAGTTCCAGCAGCTGCGGCCGTTCTACGCGTTCCCGGAGAAGCTGGACGTCGACCGGTACACAAAGGACCAGCAGCTCCAGGACTACATCGTCGCGGTCCGCGAGCTCAACACCGCGGGCATCCCGCAGGGCCAGCGCGACTGGATCAACCAGCACCTCATCTACACCCACGGCAACGGCATGGTGTTCGCCGAGGCCAGCAAGGTGAACTCGACCGCGGACGACGACGGTGACGGCGGCTACCCGGTGTTCGAGGTGGCGCAGGTCGGCCAGGACGGCAAGGTCCAGCCCGGCCCGTTCGGCGTCGAGCAGCCGCGCACCTACTTCGGTGAGCTGGGCAGCCCGGCCGACTACGCCATCGTCGGCGGCCGCGGCGAGGGCGCGCCCGGCGAGTACGACACCGACGGCTCGTCCTACACCTACACCGGGAAGGGCGGCGTCCGCATCGGCGGCCTGTTCAACAAGATGGTCTTCGCCGCCGCCTACGGCGAGCGGAACATCCTGTTCAACTCGGCCATCGGCGACGACTCGCGGATCATCTTCAACCGCCACCCGCGCGACCGCGTCGAGGCCGTGGCGCCGTGGCTGACCGTGGACGGCGACCCGTACCCGGCCGTGGTGGACGGCCGCATCACGTGGATCGTCGACGGCTACACCACGCTCGACAACTACCCGTACGCGCGCCGCACGGCGCTGGGCGACGCCACGAACGACTCGCTGCCGGGCGTCGCGCAGCAGCCGAACCGGGAGATCAGCTACATCCGCAACTCGGTCAAGGCCACTGTGGACGCCTACGACGGCACGGTGACGCTGTACGAGATGGACGCGCAGGACCCGGTGCTGAAGGCCTGGATGGGCGTCTTCCCGGGCACGGTGAAGGCCAACAGCGAGATGTCGCAGTCGCTGAAGGAGCACCTGCGCTACCCCGAGGACCTGTTCAAGGTCCAGCGGGAGATGCTGTCGGAGTACCACGTGGACAACCCGCGCGACTTCTACTCCGGCGTCTCGTTCTGGGACGTGCCGTCCGACCCGACCATCGACAACGCCACCACCGTCGAGGCGCAGCAGCAGGGCGTGCAGCAGCAGCGGGACCGGCAGCCGCCGTTCTACGTGCTGGCGGGCGACCCGACCGGCGACGCGAACAAGGTGAGCTTCCAGCTGACCAGCGCCCTGGTGCGGTTGAACCGGGAGTTCATGGCGTCGTACGTGACGGTCAGATCAGACCCGGACAACTACGGCAAGATGAGCGTCCTGACGTTGAACAACGAGGTCAAGGGCCCGCAGCAGATCCAGACCACCTTCCTGACCAACGGCGAGGTCAGCGGTGAGCTGAACCTGCTCGCCCAGCGGCAGACGAAGGTCGTCTACGGCAACCTGCTGACCCTTCCGGTGGGCGGCGGCCTGCTCTACGTGGAGCCCATCTACATCGAACGGGCCAGTCAGAACACCCAGTTCCCGCAGTTGTTCAAGGTCCTGGTGAGCTTCGGCGACAAGGTGGGCTACGCGCCGACGTTGGCCGAGGCGATGGAGGAGGTCCTGTCCGGCTCGTCGGCCCAGGTGCCGCCCACGGACCCGAACGGCCAGCCGCCGACCTCCACCCCGACCACGACGCCGACGGCGCCGAACGACGGTCAGGGCGGCACGGAGCTGCAGCAGGCCGTGCGGGACATCCAGTCGGCCCTGTCGCGCATCAAGGCGGCGCAGTCCAGCGGTGACTTCGTCGAGCTCGGCAACGCCTACAAGGCGCTCGACGACGCGACGAAGAGGTTCAACACGGCCGCGGGCACGTCGACGACCCAGCCGTCGACGACCCAGCCGTCACCGACACCGACCGGCTGACCTGCACTGATATCGCCATCGGGTGGCCTGGGACACGTTCCGGGCCACCCGATTTGCATTCCGGTTAACCCCAGGCGTACAGTTCTAAATGCAGCGCGGGGTGGAGCAGCTCGGTAGCTCGCTGGGCTCATAACCCAGAGGTCGCAGGTTCAAATCCTGTCCCCGCTACAAAGTGGGAAAGCCGTGTTCACGGAGAACGTGAACGCGGCTTTTTCGCATTTATACCGGGGGCCCGGCCCCCGGACCCCGGGCAGGAGGGCTTCGCCCCCTGCACCCCCGACCGGGGGCGTTGCCCCTGGACCCCCCGGCGGTGCCGGTAGTGCGGGTGGTGGCGTTCGAGTGGGTCGCGAGCGTGAGAACCGGTCGGGACCTGGGGATATGTGGGTTAAGGGGCCCCGGTGAAAAGGGGTTTTCGGGGCGTGTATAGTTGTACTTAGCAGCGCGGGGTGGAGCAGCTCGGTAGCTCGCTGGGCTCATAACCCAGAGGTCGCAGGTTCAAATCCTGTCCCCGCTACTACGTGAAAGGCCCCCGGAGTCACGACTCCGGGGGCCTTTCGCTTGCGCGTGCTCAGGTCATGTTCTCGGCCCAGTACTGGGCGCACGTGAGGGAGCACACCCGGCCTTCGCCGCTGACCGTGCGGTGCCTGCGGATCTGCTTGCCGCACACCATGCACTCGTCCTTGCCCGCCTGCTCCGGGATCGTGCCGGACGCCCAGGCGCGGGCGTTGCGGACTACCTTCGTTCCCGTCGTCCATTTGATGCCCACAGCTGACCTCCCAGTCGTACGAACACCCGTGGTAATGGTCCCACCACCCGACGTGTTTGCCACGTCGAGAGCCGGACATCACCGGGTTGTGCTATCGCCCGATGGGGCCGCCGGGGCGGGGTGGCAGCGGCGCGTGACGCCGCGCTGCCGTTCGAGTGAACGCAAAAGTGCGGTTTCCCTTGCGCCTCAATGGATTTCCACTTCGCGTGGACAGGCCGGGTCAAGAGGCCGAACGCGTGGCGTTGATCAGCGGGCGGTTACGCAGCGATGTTTGCGTTGCTCCGCTTGGCCCAACTCCACTAGCCCGTGATCAGCCACAGTGGACAGAACGGCTGACCATTGTGGACAGCGACCGGTGAGCGTGGCACCGTTGGTGGTGTGTCGGACCTGAATGCGACGGCGGCGGCCCTGCTCGGGCTGCTGCACGACGGACCCAAGACCGGTGGCCAGCTCGTGGCTGAGGCCGGAGAGCGCTTCGGCGCGTTCTTCAGCGTCACCCGCAGCCAGGTCTACCGCGAGCTGCCCGCGTTGGCGGACGCAGGCCTGCTGCGCCTCGGCAAGCAGGGCCCGCGTTCCAGCCAGCAGTACGTGCTGACCGCGGCGGGCAAGAAGGCGTTCAAGAACTGGCTGCTCTCCGAGCCGGGGCCGGACCACCTGCGCAGCCCGTTGATCCTGCGGCTGGTGCACGCGGGCTCCCTGACCGCCAAGCAGCGGCAGGGGCTCGTGGACTCCGCCCGCGCGAGCTACGGCGCCGAGCAGGAGGCCGCCAAGACGGCGGTGAAAACCGCCGAGGACGCCTACGCCAAGGCGGTCGCCGAGTTCGGCTTGGCGCACGCCAAGGCCGTGCTCAAGCTGCTCGACGCCATCCCGACGGCCTGAGTCGCGCCCACCGGTCGCACTCCGCGACCGGTGCCGGCGTAATCTTGGGACGTGAATCCCGACGTCGAAGCAGACATCAAGGACCTCTCCGCCACGCTCACGAGCATCGAGGCGGTGATGGACCTCGATGCGCTGCGCGCCCAGGTCGCGGAGCTGGAGCAGGCGGCGGCCCGGCCCGACCTCTGGGACGACCAGGAGAAGGCGCAGAAGGTCACCAGCCAGCTCTCGCACAAGCAGGGCGAGCTGCGCCGCATCACGACCCTGCGCGAGCGCCTCGACGACCTGTCGATCATGTACGAGCTGGCCGAGGACGAGGGTGACGCGGGCAGTCTCGCCGAGGCCGACACCGAGCGCGCGAAGCTCCGCGAGGAGATCTCCTCCCTCGAGGTCCGCACGCTGCTGTCCGGCGAGTACGACGAGCGCAACGCGCTGGTCACCATCCGCGCAGAGGCGGGCGGCATCGACGCGGCCGACTTCGCCGAGATGCTCCTGCGGATGTACTCGCGGTGGGCCGAGCGGCACGGCTACGGCGTCGACGTGTTCGACACGTCCTACGCCGAGGAGGCGGGCATCAAGTCCGCCACGTTCCGCGTCACGGCCCCGTACGCCTACGGCACGCTCAGTGTCGAACAGGGCACGCACCGCCTCGTGCGCATCTCGCCGTTCGACAACCAGGGCCGCCGGCAGACGTCGTTCGCGGGCGTCGAGGTGGTGCCCGTGGTCGAGCAGACCGACCACGTCGACATCGACGAGAAGGACCTGAGGGTCGACGTCTACCGCTCGTCCGGCCCCGGTGGCCAGGGCGTCAACACGACCGACTCGGCGGTGCGCCTGACGCACATCCCGACCGGCATCGTGGTCTCCTGCCAGAACGAGCGCTCCCAGCTGCAGAACAAGGCCACCGCGATGGCCGTGCTCCAGGCCAAGCTGCTGGAGCGGCAGCGGCAGGAGGAGCAGGCGAAGATGGACGCCCTCAAGGACACCGGGTCGAGCTGGGGCAACCAGATGCGCTCCTACGTGCTGCACCCGTACCAGATGGTCAAGGACCTGCGCACGGAGCACGAGGTCGGCAACCCGTCCGCGGTGCTCGACGGCGAGATCGACGACTTCCTGGAAGCGGGCATCCGCTGGCGCAAGCAGCACCAGTCCTGATCGGTCAAGCCGCCGTGCGACGGGCGAGACGAGGGCTTTACCCAGGCCACGAGTACACTCGCGCCTCGTGATTCGCCTCGAACACGTGTCCAAGGTCTACAAGAGCTCCGCGCGTCCCGCTCTCGACAACGTATCGGTCGAGATGGACAAGGGTGAGTTCGTGTTCCTCATCGGGCCTTCCGGTTCCGGGAAGTCCACGTTCCTGCGGCTCCTGCTGCGGGAGGAAGTGCCCAGCAAGGGCCGCGTGTACGTGTCGAACTTCGACGTGGCCAAGATGTCCCGGCGCAGGGTCCCCCGCCTGCGCCAGTCCATCGGCTGCGTGTTCCAGGACTTCCGGCTGCTGACCAACAAGACCGTGGCGGAGAACGTCGCGTTCGCGTTGGAGGTGATCGGCAAGCCGCGCAACACCATCGTCAAGGTGGTGCCCGAGGTGCTCCAGCTGGTCGGCCTCGACGGCAAGGCCGACCGGATGCCGCACGAGCTGTCCGGCGGCGAGCAGCAGCGGGTGGCGATCGCCCGCGCGTTCGTCAACCGGCCGCTGGTGCTGCTGGCCGACGAGCCGACCGGGAACCTGGACCCCGACACCAGCCAGGACATCATGTTGCTGCTGGAGCGGATCAACCGCACCGGCACGACGGTGCTGATGGCCACCCACGACCACTCCATCGTCGACTCCATGCGCCGCCGGGTGGTCGAGCTGGACAACGGCCGCATCATCCGCGACGACGCACGGGGTGTTTACGGCGTGGGCCGCTGAGCCCGAGGACGCCGGACCCCCTCATCCCCCGACCCTGAGGAACGTTCCCCCCGATGCGTACCAGCTTCGTGTTCAGCGAGGTCGTCACCGGCCTGCGCCGGAACGTCACGATGACCATCGCGATGATCCTCACGACCGCGATCTCGCTCTTCCTGCTCGGTGTCGGCCTGCTGGTCGTCAACATGGTGGGCAAGATGCAGGACGACTACCTCGGCCAGCTCGAGGTGGCGGTCATGCTCACCAACGACATCAGCGTGAACGACAAGGACTGCACGCAGCAGCCCTGCTCGAGCCTGCGCAGCCAGCTGGAGACCACGTCCGGGGTCGAGACGGTCGTCTACGAGAACCGCGACAAGGGCTTCGAGCGGTTCAAGAAGGTCTTCGAGTCGCAGCCGGAGCTGGCGAAGCTGGCCCGTCCCGAGGCGATCCCGGCGATGTTCCGGGTCAAGCTGGAGGACGCGCAGCGGTCCGACGTGATCGTGCAGGCGTTCACCGGCAAGGCGGGCGTCAAGAAGGTCGACGACCAGCGCGAGGACCTGGACCGGCTGTTCGGCTTCCTCAACGGCGTGCGCGACGCGGCGCTGGCGCTGGCGCTGCTCCAGGCGTTCGCGGCGCTGATGTTGATCTCCAACACGATCCAGGTGTCGGCGTTCACCCGGCGCACGGAGGTCGGCATCATGCGGCTGGTCGGCGCCACCCGCTGGTACACCCAGCTGCCGTTCCTCATCGAGGCGGTGGTCGCGGGCGTCATCGGCGCCGTCGCCTCGATCGGGTTGCTCGTGGTGACGAAGCTCTTCCTGCTCAACCGGGTGCTCGGCGAGCTGTTCGCGGCCAACATCATCCCGGAGGTGAGCATGGTGGAGATCCTCTTCCTCTCGCCGATCCTGGTCGGCGTGGCCATCGCGATCTCGGCGCTGACCGGCTACGTCACGCTGCGCCTCTACGTGCGCCTATAACCGCTGGCGTGCTCACGTAAGGTTTCCGTCATGGTCAAGGAACGCGGTCAGAAGGTGATCGCGTCGAACCGCAAGGCTCGGCACGACTACACCATCCTCGACACCTACGAAGCCGGTGTCGTGCTCGTCGGCACCGAGGTGAAGAGCCTCCGCATGGGCCGGGCGTCCCTCGTGGACGCCTTCGCCCAGGTGGACGACGGCGAGATCTGGCTGCACGCGCTGCACATCCCGGAGTACGTGGCGGGCACCTGGACCAACCACGAGGTGCGGCGCAAGCGCAAGCTCCTGCTGCACAAGGGCGAGATCGAGCGGCTGATCGGCAAGACCAAGGAGAGCGGTCTGTCGCTGATCCCGCTGTCGATGTACTTCAAGGACGGGTACGTCAAGGTCGAGCTCGCGCTGGCGCGCGGCAAGAAGTCCTACGACAAGCGGCAGGACCTGGCCAAGCGGGACGCCGAGCGGGAGATCCAGAAGGCGCACGGCCGCGCGTTGAAGGGCCGCTACTGAACGCCGCCGTGCCCGGCCTGGTCGACGTGCACGTGCACTTCATGCCGCAGCGCGTGCTGGACAAGGTGTGGGCGTTCTTCGACGAGGCGTCGCGGCACTACGGCGTCGACTGGTCGATCCGGTACCGGCTGCCGGAGGCGGAGCGGCTGGCCGTGCTGCGGTCGTTCGGCGTGGTCGGGTTCGCGCCCCTGGTGTACCCGCACAAGCCCGGCATGGGCGAGTGGCTGACGGACTGGGCGCTGGACTTCGGCTCGCGCGTGGACGGCGCCGTGCCGACCGCGACGCTGTACCCGGAGCCGGGCGTCGAGGCGTACGTGACGCGGGCGTTGACGGCCGGTGCGCGGTGCTTCAAGGCGCACGTGCAGGTGGGCGACTACGACCCGCGTTCGCTCGACGGCGCGTGGGGGCCTGCTGGCCGAGGCGCGGGTGCCCGTGGTGGTGCACTGCGGGCACGGGCCGGCGCCGGGCGCGCACACCGGGCTGGACGTGTTCGAGGACGTGCTGCGCAGGCACCCGTCGCTGGTGGCGGTGCTGGCGCACGCCGGGATGCCCGACTACCTGGGCGCGTTGGACCTGGTCCACCGGTACGACGGGGTGCACCTGGACACCACGATGGTCGGCGTGCCGTTCACCGAGGTGATGGCGGCGCTGCCGCGCGACTGGGCGGCGCGGCTGGTCGACGTGGCCGATCGGGTCGTGCTCGGCTCGGACTTCCCGAACATCCCGTACGACTACTCGGCGCAGCTGGACGCGATCGAGGGCTGGGCCGCGGCCGACGACCGGCTCGGCGAGCCGTTCCTGCGGGCCGTGCTGCACGACAACGGCGCCAGGCTGCTCGGCCTCAGCCCAGGTTGAGGTAGGCGAGCACGGCGCGCACGCGGCGGTGCTCGCTCGTGCTGGGCTCCAGGCCGAGCTTGGCGAAGATGTTGCCCACGTGCTTCTCCACCGCGCCGTCGGAGACGACCAGCGAGGCCGCGATGGCGGCGTTCGACAGGCCCTGCGCCATCAGCGCGAGCACCTCGCGCTCACGCTGGGTGAGCGAGTCGACCGGGTTGCGCTTGGACCGGACCATCAGCTGGGTGATGACCTCGTGGTCGATGCTCGTGCCGCCGTCGGCCACCCGGCGGAGCGCGGACACGAACTCCGACACGTCCGCCACGCGCTCCTTGAGCAGGTAGCCGACGCCGTTCGCGCCGCCGGCCAGCAGCTCCACCGCGTACCGCTCCTCCACGTACTGCGAGAGGACCAGCACCGGCAGGTTGGGGATGCGCTTGCGCGCCTCGATCGCCGCCCGCAGGCCCTCGTCGGTGAACGTCGGCGGCATCCGCACGTCCACCAGGGCCAGGTCGGGGCGGTGCTCGTCGATCGCGGCGAGCAGCGCGTCGCCGTCCTCCACCGCCGCGACCGTCTCGATGCCCTCGTCGGCCAGCAGGCGTTCCACCCCGACCCGCAGGAGGACCGAGTCCTCCGCGATCACCACGCGCACGGCAGCTCCGTCCGGATCACGGTCGGCCCGCCGATCGGGCTCACCACGACGACCACGCCGTCAATCGTCGCAGCACGGTCCGCGAGCCCGGCGAGCCCACCACCCGGACGGATCTCCGCGCCGCCGTGCCCGTTGTCGGTGACCTCCACGACCACGGAGTTCTCGGTGCGGGACACCTTCACGTGCGCCCGGGTCGCGCCCGAGTGCTTGGCGACGTTGGTCAGCGTCTCGGCGACGGTGAAGTAGGCGGCGCTCTCCACGGCCGTCGGCGGGCGCGGCTCGACGTCCACCTCCACGTCGACCGGGATCGGGGACCGGGCGGCCAGCGACGACAGCGCCGGGTCCAGCCCGCGGTCGCCCAGCACCGACGGGTAGATGCCGCGGGCCAGGTCGCGCAGCTCGGAGATGGCGAGCTTGGCGTCGGCGTGCGCCTCGGCGATGAGCTCGCGCGCGCCGTCCGGGTCGGACTCCATCTTGCTGCGGGCCCGGCCGAGGCCCATGGCCACGGCGACCAGGCGTTGCTGCGCGCCGTCGTGCAGGTCGCGCTCGATGCGCCGGCGTTCCGCCTCGGCGGCTTCCACGCCGCGGGCCCGGCTGGCGGACAGCTGCTCCGCCTTGGCCGACAGCACGCCGTAGCGGGAGGGGCCGAGCAGGGACTGGGCGAGCAGCGCGTGACCCCGGCCCAGGGCCTTGAGCAGCCGGTACACCAGGTAGCCGAGCACCAGGCCGAGGACGCTCACCGGGAGCGCCTTGGCGAACGAGTCGATCAGCCACACGTTGCCCTCGCTGAACGTGACCTCCCACGTCACCGGGAGCCAGTGCTGGTAGAAGGGCAGGAACACGGCGCCCGCCACGGCCGACCACAGCGCCACCGTGAGGGCGAACTCGACCGCGCCCAGCGGCAGCATGAGCAGCCAGTAGGACAGGTCGCGCCACGTCGCCGGGTCCCTCGCGATGGCCTTCGCCCGGGCGGTGGCGCCGACCGGCAGCTCCCGGTACGGCCGGGGGATGTCCACGCCGAGGGTCACCCGCAACCAGGCCCGTTCGGCCGACGCCGCGCCGCGCGCCAGGACCAGCGTCAGCACGCCCAGCGGCACGCCGACCCAGATCACCGCGGTGCCGATGCTCACCGCGCCCAGCGTCACCAGCAGGACGAACCAGAAGAGCCCTGTGACCAGGTTCAGCAGGAAGTACCCGCTGACCCGGCCGATGTTCGGGTTGACCCGCGTCGTCATGTTTCCCACCTTCACGCCGGATGTTGCCCCGACCAGCATCGCTCGATCGGGTGGCTGGGACCATCAGGTCCGCCGGCCGGCGTGGGGTGGGGACAGCCCTACCAACGTAATGGGAATGAACCCGGGTCGGCGGCGCGTTATGCTGTGCGGAGCAGGACCCACGACACGGGGGTGAACGGTTTCGACTTTGTGCGTTGATTCAAGGGAAGCGTGCCGGTGCAGGCGAGAGACCACCGCAAGCGTCATCGCAAACCAATAAGCGCCGAGTCTAACGACCAGCGCGCGTTCGCCCTCGCCGCCTGAGGCTAGGAGCGACGCTGTCGGCCCGGGGGCGCCTCCGCCCCGGTCGCCGGCATCAGCTAGGAGGCTCACCACCGTTCCCGGCCACGGGGAACGGTCGGGACACCCACAGTGGCTGGGCTCATCACGGTGACTTGTCCGCGTGATCACCGGGGCCGAGTAGAGATGTAGCGGACTGCGCACGGAGAAGCCTTGATGAGCCGGCAGAGGACCCGGGTTCGATTCCCGGCACCTCCACTCGGGCGAGGTGTGTCCGCGGAACACGCGGACCACCTCGCTCCGTATTTTTTTCCGGGGGTGCAACCCCCGGGCCCCGCCCGGCGGGCGTTGCCCCCGGACCCCCATCCGTGGTGCTCGGGTTGGTCGGGTTGGTCAGCGGGTGGCCAGGTAGTCGTTCACCAGGGTGGCGACGAGGGCCGGGTCGTCGGCGACGACGGAGTGCGCGGCGTCCACGCGGACCACCTCGACGTTCGGCGGCAGGGTCGCGAGGTCCCGGGTCAGGCCCTCCTGGTACTCCTCGAACAGGGGGTGTCCGGGCAGCGGTTTGGTGGCAACGGCCAGCAGCATCGGGCAGCGGAGGTCGCGGAAGACGTCGAAGCAGTCGAGGTCCTCCAGGGCCTGTTGCAGTTCGGGTTGGCCGAAGGCGCGGAACTGCTCGCGGAGCGCTGCGATCTTCGGTGCGACGGCGGTGGGGTCCAGGTAGCGCTGGGCCTGGGTCGGCACGCCGTGGCCGTCGATGTTGATCAGAGCCGGGCACTCGGGGTGCCGCCGTCCCCAGAGCGCGGCGATCATGCCGCCCAGGGACGTCCCCAGCACGGCGGGGTTGTCGGTGGCGTGTGGTTCGATCCGGTCCAGGACCGAGTCCCAGCCCCACGGGCCGGTCAGCGGTAAGGCGACGACCTCGTGCTCACCACCCATGGCCGCGATCACCTCGTCCCAGTCGGCCGGTGAACCGCCCGCGCCGTGCAGGGCCAGTACCTTCATGCGTTCAACCTCGCTCGTACCGAGGCGACGGTCACGCCGCCGCCGTCCGTGTTCCGGGTCAACTTCCCGCGTCGCACCAGGTCGTGGACGCCCTGCTTGGTGACGCCGAGCATCGCGCCGGCCACCGAGTACGAGACCGCTCGCGCGGCCGGGTGCCCCATCCGACGTGCCACGACCTGGCCGAGCGGCGTGCGCCACCAGTCGGCGGGCGGGTCGAACGGCGCGTCGCCGGGGTACAGCGCGCCGATGAGCCGTGCGATGGCGTGCACGGCCGCGGAGTCGTCGTCGCCCTGCATGGTCGCGGCCATCCGCCGTGCCACCTCGTCGGCGCGCGACGGCAGGTCGCCGACGTCGTCGAAGAGGATCTCCAACGGGTCGAGCAACCGCGTGCGGATGATCGTGGCGAGCTGTTCTGCGAGCACTCGCGTCACCTCCTTGACGACCATCGTCAAGTACTTGACGCGCGCCGTCAAGTAGCTAGCGGCGGGCCGGGCGGGCGGTCATCGGGTCCTCCGGCCAGCGGTGCTTCGGGTATCGACCCCGCAGCTCCGACCTGACCTGCGGGTAGCCGGTCCGCCAGAACGACGCCAGGTCGCCGGTCACGGCGGTCGGGCGACCGGCGGGGGAGAGCAGGTGCAGGACGACCGGCACGCGGCCGTCGGCCAGGCGGGGCGTCTCGGTCCAGCCGAACACCTCCTGCACCTTCACCGGCAGCACCGGCCCGGACGCGGAGTAGTCCACCCGGATGCGTGAACCCGAAGGCACTTCGAGCCGGTCCGGGGCGAGGTCGTCGAACCGCGCGGCGGCGGGCCAGGGCAGGAGTTGCCGCACGACCTGCTCGCCGCTGATGCGGGCCAGGTCCGCCTTGCGGCGCGCGTCGCCCACGTCGACCACGGCGAGCAGCGCCTCGTCGTCCACCGAGGGCCACGGGTCGCCGATCACGCGGTGCAGGAAGGCCATCCGCTCCCGCGTGCGCAGACCGTCCGCGTCCCACCTCAGCAGGCCGACGCCCTCCGTGCGCAGGCCTTCCAGGAGGGCGGCGCGGATCGCCTCACGGTCGTGCAACGGCTTGCTGGACAACGTGATCCCGCCCAGCTTGCGCAGCCGGTTCGCCACCACGTCGCCGTCCCACCGGACGTCGTCCTCGGTCCTCAGCAGGGCCGACGCGGCGGTCACGGCGAGCTCCTCGTCCGCCCGCGCGGCCAACCGGATGCGGCCGTGCGCGCGGCCGGCCTCGCGGTCGGCGACGGCCACGGCGAGCCACTCGGCGTCGGCCAACCCGCTGCCCGGCGGCAGCTCCGCGGCCGTGCCGCCGGCCATCAGGTACACCGGCGAGCCGGGGGAACGCCTGCGCGCCAGCCGTTCCGGGTAGGCGAGGGCGACCACCAGGGCCGGGTCGCCCGGACCGGAGCCCGTGCCGCCGACCATCGCGGCCAGGCGGCGGACCTCGCGCGGGTCGGCGTCACGGGTGGCCAGCTCGACCCCGGAGCTCGCGCGGTCGTCGTCCAGCAGCGCCACCACCTCGGCGGCCTTGCGCGCGCCCACGGCCGCCGCGCCGTCCAGCAACGCCCGCGCCAGCCGGGGGTGCAGGCCGAGGTCGGCCATCCGGCGGCCCCGGT
>NZ_JBVJVK010000069.1:0-40621 GCF_055603705.1 Actinosynnema sp. NPDC037264
CCCCCCCCCCCCCCCCCCCCCCCCCCCCCCCCCCCCCCCCCCCCCCCCCCCCCCCCCCCCCCCCCCCCCCCCCCCCCCCCCCCCCCCCCACCCCTGCGCGCACTCAGTTCGCCAGCCCCGCGTCGCGCGCCAGCAACGCCGCCTGCACCCGGTTCGTGAGCCCGAGCTTGGCCAGCAGCCTGCTCACGTAGGTCTTCACGGTCGCCTCGCTCATGTGCAGCCGCTGCCCGACGTCGGCGTTGGACATCCCCAGCCCGAGCAGGGCCAGCACCTCGACCTCGCGTTCGGTCAACCCCTCGACCTGGCGCATCGCCGCCTGCCGGCGGGGCTGACCCACCTGGGCCACCATGCCCACCACCCGGCTCGTCACCATGGGTGACAGATAAGCCTCGCCCGAGTGAACGGCGCGCACGGCGCGCAGCAGTTCCTCCGGGGCGGAGTCCTTGAGCAGGAACCCGGCCGCGCCGTCGGACAGCGCCCGGACGATGTTGTCGTCCTCGCCGAACGTGGTGAGCATCACCACCCGCACCGAGGGTGCGACGGTCCGCAGCTCGCGTGCGGCGGCCAGGCCGTCCAGGCGGGGCATGCGGATGTCGAGCACGGCGACGTCCACCCGCCGCTCCAGGGCGATGCGGACCGCTTCCCGCCCGTCACCGGCCTCGGCGACCAGTTCGATGTCGTCGGCGGTGCCGAGGATGGCCTTGATGCCCGCGCGCATCAGCGGCTCGTCGTCGGCGATGAGGACCCGGATCACTGTCACATCCCCTGCAAGTGGGTGTTCTTCTCGACCAGCGTGCCGTCGGCGAAGCAGAACCGCACGATCTTGGTCGCTCGCGAGGAGTAGGTCTGCACGTCGGCGACGCGGTACTCGCACCGCGCGCCGGCGGGCTCGGCATCGGCGTCGGAGTTGAGGTCGCCCAGCGGCGGCTCGGCGCCGCCCGGCAGCTTGGCCATCACCTCCGCCTCCGCCTGCCCGACCGACACCGAGTCGTACAACTCCTCGGACACCACCTTGGTGACGGGTTGCGACCCGATCCACGTGTAGCCGCCGACGACCACCAGCACGACGATCCCGGCCAGCACGATCGAGCCGACGCCCGCCCACTTGCGGATGCCGGTGGGCTTGGCGGGTTCGGGCTGCTCCTCGTCGGACGGCTCGTCGCCCGCCGCGGCGGTGTCCTCGTACGGCAGCACGGCCGCGATGCGGAACCCGCCGGTCGGCAGCTCGCCCACGTGCAGCATGCCGCCCGCCAGCCGCACCCGCTCGCCGAGCCCGATCAGGCCGAACCCGGCGCCGCCGGGCAGCTTCGTCCGCGGCGGGTTGTTGCGCACCTCCACCACCAGCGCGTCCGGTTCGTACTTCACGGTCACCTGCACGCTCGCGCCCGGCGCGTGCTTGTTGGCGTTGGTCAGGCCCTCCTGGGCGATGCGGTACGCGGCGTGGCTGACCTTCGCGGGCAGCGGCACGGCCAGGCCGCCGCGGACCAGGCTGACCCGCACCCCCGCCCGGCGCGCGCCGTCGACCAGCTCGTCGATCGCGTCGACGGTCCGGTTGTCCCGGCCGACGGTGCTCCCCCGCACCTGGTCCTCGTCCGGTTCCTCGTCGCGCCGCAGCACGCCGATGACGCCGCGCAGCTCCTCCATCGCGGTGAGGGCCGCGCTGCGCAGCACCTGCACGGCCTCGCGCTGGCGTTCGCCGAGGCCGGTGTCCAGGGCCAGCGCGCCCGCGTGCACGGAGATGAGGCTGAGCCGGTGGCCGAGGCTGTCGTGCATGTCCTGCGCGATCCGGTTGCGCTCGCGCAGCCGCACCTGGCGCGACACCATCCGCCGCTCCCGCACCACGCGCTCCTCGCGTTCCTGCAAGGCCGCGACCAGCGCGTTGCGCTGCGCGACGTACCGGCCGACCAGGAACGGCAGCGCCACGACCATGCAGTAGACGGTCAGCATCACCCACTGGCCGAACGGCCCGGACAGGCCGGGCGCGGACAGGCCCCAGGCGAACATGTGCAGGGCGAGCGCGAGGACGGCGGTGAGCAGCGAGCGCTGCCACGGCGCGATCCGGTAGCCGGCGGCGTAGGAGAGCATCACCACCAGCGCGACGCCGCCGTGCTCGGAGCTGAAGACGACCCACGTGGCCGCCAGCAGGGCCAGCGCGGGGAACAGCAGCCGGGACAGGTAGATCACCACGTACCCGGCGCCCAGCAGGATCAGCGTCCAGCCGGAGAGCCGCGAGTTGCCCGAGACCCAGCCGGGGAACACGTCCAGGCCGAGGAACACGACGACCGCCAGCACCTCGCGCCCCACGCGCAGGGGCGTCACCTGGCCGAGGCGCTCGGCGTGGGCGCGCAGGAACGCGGAGGGCGCCTCCCGGAGATCCGGCAGGGCGGGCCGGAGCCGCTGAACGACAGACGTCACGGGGGACCACGGTAAAGAACCAGCCGCCGGACGGCCGCGTTCATTGGTCTCGACCGCCTCCGACGAAAGTTGACGCAGGTGACGCGCGGCGCGCCCGCCAGGCCACCACGAGCACGCCGGCGATCAGCAGCGCCGCGCTCACCGCCACCATCACCGTCGACAGCGCGACGATCTCCGGCGACACGCCGCGGCGGCCGGCCTGGGCGTACACGAACACCGGCAGCGTGGTCGAGCCCACCCCGGTCAGGTAGCTGGACGTCACCACGTCGTCGAACGACAGCAGGAACGCGAACGCCGCACCCGCCGCCACCGCGGGCGCGACCAGCGGCAACGTGACCGTGCGGAACGCCACCAGCGGGCTCGCGCCGAGGTCGGCGGCGGCCTCTTCGAGCCGGTGGTCCACGCCCGCCACCCGGGACCGCACCACGACCACCACGAAGCTCAACGAGAACGCGACGTGCGCGGCCAGCAGCGCGCCGAACCCGAGGGGAATGCCCGCGAGCTTCACGCAGAACCCGAGCAGCGCCACGCCCAGCACCACCTCGGGCACCACCAGCGGCAGGCTCAGCAGGACCGTCCACACGCCCCGGCCGGGGAACGCGCGCCGAAGGCCGAACGCCGCCAGCGTGCCGACCGCCGTGGCGACGACGGCGCTCGTCGCCGCCAGCCGCAGGCTCAGCCCGAGCGCGTCGAGCACCCGCGCGTCGCGGAACAGCGCCGCGTACCAGCGGACCGACAGCCCGGTGAGGCGGCTCAGCGACCGCGAGTCGTTGAACGACACCAGCGCCAGCCACCCGATCGGCGCATAGAGGAACAGGAACACCAGGGCGGCGACCGCGCCCAGCGCCCACGGGCGGCGGTTCACAGCACGTCCTCGCCGCGCCGGCCGCGCGCCACCAGCACGACCACCACCAGGACCAGCAGCAACACCGCCATCGCCGACCCGAGCGGCCAGTTGTTGCCGCCGCGGAACTGGTCGTCGATCACGCTGCCGAACGTCGACTGCTCCACGCCGCCGAGCAGCTTCGGCGTGACGAAATCACCGGCCGACGGCACGAAGACCAGCAACGACCCGGCCAGCACGCCCGGGAACACGCCCGGCAGCACCACGCGGAAGAACGTCGAGGCCCGCGCGTGCCCCAAGTCGTAGGACGCCTCCACCAGCCGGTGGTCGAACCGCGCGCACGCCACGTACAAGGGCAGCACCATGAACGGCAGGAACCCGTACGTCAGCCCCACCACCACCGCGCCGTGCGTCAGCAGGAACCCGCCGTCACGGCCCAGGCCCACGGCGCCCAGCAGCCGGTTGACCAGCCCCTCGCCGTCCAGCAGCGCCTTCCACGCGTAGATCCGGGCCAGGTAGCTCGACCAGAACGGCACCAGCACCGCCACCAGCAGCGCGGTCCGGTGCCGGCCGGCGTGCCGGGCGATGAACCAGGCCAGCGGGAAGCCCAGGAGCAGGCACAACGCCGTCGTCACGCCCGCGTACGCCAGCGTGCGGCCGAAGATCGGCAGGAACGCCGGGTCCAGCGCGGTCGCGTAGGCCCGCAGCGTCCACGGCAGCACGGCCCGCGCCACCCCCGTGTCGCGGGTGGCGAAGCTGAACTGCACCACCAGCGCCAGCGGCGCGACCAGGAACAGGCCGAGCCACGCACCGGTCGGCGCGAGCAGACCGGTGGCGACCAGCCACCGCGGCCGGGCCATCAGCCGGTCTTGACCCTGGTCCACGCGTCGGCGTAGCGGGCCTCCACGTCCGCGCCGAGGTCCTTGGTGAACGGCAGCTTGGCCAGTTGCTCGTCCGACGGGTACACCAGCGGGTCGTTCAGCAGCTCCGGCTCGATCATGGGCTTGGCGGCCTCGTTCGGGCTGCCGTAGCGGATGGCGTTGGCCAGCGCCGCGCCGACCGACGGTTCCAGCACGTAGTCGATGAACCGGTGCGCGTTCTCCGCGTGCGGCGCGTCCTTGGGCACGCACAGCAGGTCGACGTAGGACAGGCCGCCCTCGACCGGGATCGCGTAGGCCAGGTCGTCGTTCGCGTCACGGGCCTGGAACGCGTCGCCGGAGTACGCCTGCGCCAGCGGCGTCTGGCCCGAGGTCAGCGGCTCGATCACGTCCGAGGTGATCTGGCCGAGCTTCCCCTTCAGCTCCAGCAGCACCTCGACCGCCTCGGCGATCTGCCCGGCGTCGGTGGTGTTCGGGTCGTGCCCGAGCTTGAGCAGGCCGAGCGCCAGCGCGTCGCGCGCCTCGTCCAGGATCGTGGCGCGGCCCTGCGCGGCGGCCAGGTCGTAGGCCGAGAACCCGGTCACGTCGCCGAGCTGCGACTTCGAGTACGCCAGGCCGGTCGTGCCCCAGGCCCACGGCACGGAGTAGGCGTTGCCCGGGTCGTAGTCGGCCTCGGTGAACCGCTTGCCGAGGTTGCCCAGGTTCGGCAGCAGGTCGTGGTCCAGCGGCGTGAGCAGCCCGGAGCGCAGGAACCGGCGCAGAAAGTTGTCGCTGGGCACCACCAGGTCGTACCCGGCCGCGCCGGAGGCGATCTTGGCCTCCATCTCGTCGTTGGAGCTGAAGTTGTCGTAGGTGACCTCGATGCCCGAGGCGTCCTTGAAGCCGGGCAGCGTGTCGGGTGCGATGTAGTCGGTCCAGTTGTAGAAGTTGAGCTTCGGCTCGGCGACCGCGTTGCTCGCCCTCGCGGCCGACGCGGGCGCGCTGCTCGTGCCGGTCGGTGGCGCGTCGCCGACGCCGCACGCCCCGGTCGCGGCGAGGGCGAAGAACGCCGTCGAGCGCAGCACGGTCCGGCGGGTCACCTTCGCGTCCTCCGGGTCCCAGAGTCGGGCGATCCGCAGTGTCCGCTCAGTCATCGGCGCTCCCCAGCAACACGGTGAAGTCGGGATCCCAGGCCATCCGCACGGGCTGCCCCGGCGAGCCCGCGTCGGCGACGCGGTGGGTGTTCTGCGCGAACGCGACCAGCTCCGCGCCGCCCGGCACGTCCACCACGTACTGCGTGGACACGCCCGCGTACACGACGTCGCGGACCGTGCCGGTGAGCACGCACCAGCCCGTCGGCGGTTCGTCGGCGAGGTCGTGCAGGTGCACCTTCTCCGGGCGCACGGTCGCCGCGACCCGTTGCCCGTGGCGGACCTCGTGGCCGTTCAGCGGCGCCCTGAGGCCGGTGACGCCCGGCGCGTCGAGCACCGCCCAGCGACCGTCCACACCGGACACCCGGGCGTCGAGGATGTTGGAGGTGCCGATGAAACCGGCGACGAACCGGGTGGCCGGGCGCTCGTAGACGTCCTCCGGGTAGCCGACCTGCGCCACCCGGCCCGCGTTCATCACGGCGACGCGGTGCGACAGCACCAGCGCCTCCTCCTGGTCGTGCGTGACGTAGAGGAAGGTGGTGCCGACCTCGCGCTGGATGCGCATCAGCTCGATCTGCAACTCCTTGCGCAGCACCGCGTCCAACGCGCCGAGGGGCTCGTCCAGCAATAACAGCCGGGGGCCGGCGCCGAGCGCGCGGGCGATGGCGACGCGTTGCTGCTGGCCGCCGGAGAGCTGCGCGGGCCGCCGCTTCGCGTACTGCTCCAGTCGGACCAGTTCCAGGTGCTCCCCGACGACCTGCTTCAGCCGCGCGCCGCGCACGCCCTTGCGCTTGACGCCGTAGGCGACGTTGTCCCACACCGACAGGTGCGGGAACAGGGCGTAGGACTGGAAGACCGTGTTCACGTCACGCCGGTAGGGCGGCACGCCGACCACGTCCACGCCGTCGAGCTCGATCCGGCCCGCGGTCGGGTCCTCGAACCCGGCGATCATGCGCAGCAACGTGGTCTTGCCGCAGCCGGAGGGGCCGAGGACGGAGAAGAATTCGCCTTCGTGGATCCGCAACGTGACGTCGTCGACCGCGGTCTGGTCGGCGAAGCGCTTGGTGACGCCGTGGACGCCGACTTCGACCGGTGCGAAGGTGTCCGGCGTGCGGCCCTCGGCCGGGTGGAACCGTTCGGTCAACCTCGTCGCCCTTCTGGGCGGTTGCGGCGCCCGTTCCGGCCTGGCGGGGTGCGGTGCGAACACGCGGCGGGTACGCGCGAGGGCCGAGGGTAGACGTCACGGCGGTGCCGCGCACCTCACGTCTCGCCTGGCGCGCGGGTGTGCGACGATGACGCCGTTGGTGAACGTGATCGGGCAGGAAGGTCGTGCGGCTGTGTCTTCGTCCTCGGAACTGGACAAGCGTCCGGCGGTCGACACCCACGAAGAGCCGTCGGCCGAGTGGGGTTGGCACGGCACCTTCCCCAAGGGCATCAAGATCGCGGGCTGGCTCTCCACCCTCGCGGTGTTCTCCCTGCTGATCGGCAACCACCACGGCCAGACCGAGAACATCTGGGTGATCCTGACGGGCCTCACCATGGCCGCCCTGCTGATCTGGGACCAGGTCCGCAGCCGCACCTCCTGGCGCCGCTAGACCCTCGGCGGTAGGTCAACTGCCTTGCCGCGCAGCGCCCTCACCGGCCGCGGACGAGTTGTCGACGGCTCACTGATCGGCTGACCGGCTCCACCGCTGCACCGCGGGTGAGGACAGCGCGATGTCGGCGAGTCAGCCTTCGAACCGGTCCCGATCCCGCCGGTCGAGCGACCCTTGCCAATCGGTCTCCACGAGGCTGCCGTCGGGCAGGACTCCGACCCGGCGGCTCCGCAACTCCTCGAGCAGGTCCTCGACATCGACGGACAAACCGTCGAGTTCATCGGACTCCGCACGTCGAAGCCGCACCACGAGGGAAATCGGCAGGCCGACCCGGATGCCCAGACTGGCGATTTCGGCGAATTGGTAATCCTCGTCCTGCCCTGGAGTGCCGATTTCGAGCGCCCGGAGGAACGGCGAATAATAGGCGAGCATGAAGCGGTCCCTGGTCACGTCCAAGGCGACCGCCTCGACGTCGTCGGCGTCCGGGTCGAAGGCCTCCAAGTGCAGGGGCCCGTTCCGCCGGGGAAAGTGTGCGACACACCCTAGAGCCACCCATGGCGGCTTACCCTCCACTGCTGAGACCGAGCGCTTTTGGGCCTCCAGCGCACGCCGCACCTCAAGGGGGACCCTGCCGGAACGACCCTTGGCCTCGGCGACCACCCAGCCTCGTGGCGAGATCCCGAACAGGTCAGCTCGGCGCGTGCTGCGCCGAAGCGAACGCCGCCCGACTCCGACCGATCCAAGGTCAACGCCAAATCCGAGCGCACCTATTCCGCACCGTAAGCCCGACGGACATAAGTCGGAACGAGCGACGCCCGTTGCAACCATTCATATACCGATGACTTACCGTGAGCGAACTCGTCACCGGGGGCGCGACCCGTCATGAAGAGCGCATGCGCGAGATCGTTCGCCGAGAACTGCAAGAAATCCCGATGCGGAACCACGCCGGCGGGGAACGCGAACGCACGGAAGGGCACCCGGAAATCAGGGGGTGGATTCCTCACGGTCAACATTCGGCAGAGACACCGTTCGTGCGCAGGGTCGGCTCGCACGCCGCTCGCGACGCACTCTAGCGACTCCGCAGGGAACCGATCACGTCACGCTACGTCGACCGGCGGACCTCGGCGCCCCCAACGCCGCCTCAACGCGGTCGGTACACGTCGGCACGGTGTTCGACGCGGAGCACGGTGACCTCACGTCGTTCGTCGTCGATCTCGTACAGCACCCGGAAGGCGCCACGCCGAGCCGAGTGGACACCTTCCAGTTCGTACCGCAGCGGTTTGCCGACCCTGTGGGGGTTTTCCAGCAATGTGCGGGTGATGAACTCGATCACGGCCGACGCCACGCCCTCGGGCAACTTGTCCTGGATGGTTCGCGCAGCACTGGTCGCCACGTGAAGCTCGTACGGCTCGGTCACGAACGTGGCCGCAGTGCTCGAACCGCCTCCACACCGCTCACCACGTCGCCACGGGCCACCTCGTCGCGGGACTGCCTGATCGCCGCCACCGCGTTGGGGTCACTGAGGATCTCCAGCGTCTCCTCAAGCGCCGCCAAGTCCTCGTACCCGATCAGCACGGCCGCAGGTCGCCCGTTCCGGGTGACCACGACGCGCTCGTGCTCGCGCTCGGCCCGGTCGATGAAGTCCGACAGGTGGTCGCGCACCGATCGCAGCGGCTCGATGGTCATGGCCACAATTGTGGCACAACTGACCGCAGACCTTCCAGCGCTCAGCCCTCGGCGGCGAGCTGGCCGCAGGCGGCGGCGATTTCCTGACCCCGGGTGTCACGCACGGTGCACGCGACGCCCTGGTCGTTGACCCTCCGGACGAACTCGCGCTCCACCGGCTTCGGCGACGCGTCCCACTTCGAGCCCGGCGTGGGGTTCAGCGGGATGACGTTGACGTGGACGAGCTGGCCCAAGTGCCGGCGCAGCAGCTTGCCCAGCATGTCCGCACGCCACGGCTGGTCGTTGATGTCGCGGATCAGGGCGTACTCGATCGACACGCGGCGGCCGGTGCGGTCGGCGTAGCCGCGAGCCGCCTCCAGCACCTCGGCCACCTTCCACCGGGTGTTGACCGGCACCAACGTGTCGCGCAGCTCGTCGTCCGGCGTGTGCAGCGACACCGCCAGCCGGACCTGGAGGTTCTCCTCGGTCAGCTTCCGGATCGCCGGCACCAGGCCCACGGTCGACACCGTCACCGAGCGCTGCGAGATCCCCAGACCCTCCGGAGCCGGGTCGCAGATGCGGTGCACCGCCTCGACCACGCGCTTGTAGTTGGCCAGCGGCTCGCCCATGCCCATGAACACGATGTTCGACAGCCGTCCCGGCCCGCCGGGCAGCTCGCCGTCACGCATGGCCGCCGCACCGCGCCGCACCTGGTCCACGATCTCCGCCGTGGACAGGTTGCGGGTCAGGCCGCCCTGCCCGGTCGCGCAGAACGGGCACGCCATGCCGCAGCCCGCCTGCGACGAGATGCACAGCGTGGCGCGGTCCGGGTAGCGCATCAGGACGCTCTCGACCAACGTGCCGTCGTGGGCGCGCAGCAACGTCTTGCGCGTCGTGCCGCCGTCGGCCTCGACGCTGCGCAGCTCCGTCCACAACGGCGGCATCAGGTCGGTCACCAGGCGTTCCCGCGCGGCGGCGGGGATGTCGGTCATCGCGTCGGGGTCGACGGTCAGCCGGCCGAAGTAGTGGTTCGACAGCTGCGCGGCGCGGAAGGGCTTCTCACCGAGTGCGGTGACGGCCTCTCGACGCTGGTCGGCGGAGAGGTCGGCGAGGTGGCGCGGCGGCAGCCCGCGCTTGGGCGCGTCGAAGACGAGGGGGAGGGCAGTCATAGCGCCCTCCAGTGTCCCACGCGCGCGCCGCACCCATGACCACGCCGACTGCGATCGCCATCACCGTTGCATCGCGATACGTTCCGATATATCGTCGACACGTCGCAACCGATCGATACGAGGAGCAGGAAGATGCACTTCCACGGACACAGGCACCACGAACACCGGCACCACCGCGAGCACGGCTTCGGCGACCCACGACAGGGGTTCGGCGGCGGAGGGTTCGGCGGCGGCTTCGGCCGCGGCCCCTTCGGCGGTCCCCCGCCACCGCCCGACCCGTTCGGCGGCCCCCCGATCCCGCCCGAGCCGCCCGGCTTCGGCGGGCACGGCCGGGGACGGGGTCGCGGCGGGAGGCAGCGCAAGGGCAACGTCCGCACGGCGGTCCTCGCGCTGCTCGCCGAACGCCCCATGCACGGCTACGAGATGATCCAGGAGATCAGCGGCCGCACGGACGGCCTCTGGCGGCCCAGCCCCGGCTCGGTCTACCCGACCCTGCAGATGCTGGCCGACGAGGGCCTCGTCGCCTCCACCGAGGAGGCGGGCGGCAAGAAGCTGTTCACGCTGACCGAGACCGGTCGGGAGACGGCCGCGAAGCTCGACGGCGCGCCGCCGTGGCAGCAGGTCAACGACGACCTCGACCAGCACGCGGCGAAGCTGCGCACGGCGGCACGGCACCTCGGCGCGGCCATGCAGCAGATGGCGCACGCGGGCACGCGCGAGCAGCAGGCGCGGGCCGTCGAAGTCCTCGGCGAGGCCCGCCGCAAGCTGTACGCGATCCTCGGCGAGTTCGACGTCGAGGAGGACAACGCGGAGGAGTGACCTACCAGCGGTCGTGGACCAGCGGCCGGACCAGCGAGTCGTACACGGCCCGCACCTCGTCCTGGGCCTGCGCCGACAACGGCGCGAGGTCCGCGGCGGCCGAGTTGGCCCGAGCCTGCTCGGCGTTGCGCGCGCCGGGGATGACCACGGTGACGCCCGGCTGGTCCACGACCCACCGCAGCGCGAACTGCGCCATGGTCGCGCCGGGCGGCACGAGGGCGCGCAGCCGCTCCACCGCCTCCAGCCCGACCTCGAACGGCACGCCGGAGAACGTCTCGCCGACGTCGAACGCGTCACCGTTGCGGTTGTAGTTGCGGTGGTCGTCGGCCCCGAACGTGGTCGACGCGCTGTACTTGCCGGACAGCAGCCCCGAGGCGAGCGGAACGCGGGCGATGATCGCCACGCCCGCTTCCGCCGCCGCGGGCAGCACCCGCTCCAGCGGCTTGAGCCGCAGCGCGTTCAGGATGATCTGGACGCTCGCAACACCCGGCCGCGCGATCGCGGTCAGCGCCTCGTCGACGGTCTCCACGCTCACGCCGTACGCGGCGATCCGCTTGGCCTCGACCAGCTCGTCGAGCGTGTCGAACACCTCGTCGGTCGAGAAGACCGGCGTCGGCGGGCAGTGCAGCTGGACCAGGTCGAGCGTGTCGACGCCGAGGTTGGCGCGCGAGCGGTCGTTCCAGGCCAGGAAGTTCTCGCGGTTGTAGTTCTCCGGCGTCTGGTCGACGCGGCGGCCCATCTTGGTGGCCACCGTGATGCCCGCGTCGCCGCGCTCGCGGAGGAACTTGCCGATCAGCGTCTCGCTGCGGCCGTCGCCGTAGACGTCGGCGGTGTCGAAGAAGTTCACGCCGGTGTCGGCGGCGGCGTGCAGCACCGCCAGCGCGTCGGACTCCTCGACCTGGCCCCAGTCGGCGCCGAGCTGCCAGCAGCCGAGACCGATGACGCCGACCTGCCGACCCAACCTGCCCGCGTTCCTGTTCTCCACGTCCCGAATCCTAGGTGAGCGTTCTCAGGGCAGCACAATCCCGGCCGGCTTGCGCCTCACGTGGACGCGGTAGCCGACCTCGAACGACAGGCCGGGCGTGCGCGCGATGGCCTTCTCCGCGACCGCCGCGGAGAACTCGATGCGCAACACCGCCTCCAGGTCCTCACGGCGGTCGAACCGCCACAGCGCGCGCACGCGGCGCAACGAGAACCCCTGATCGGCGAAGAACCGCTCCACGTCCACGGGGTTGTAGCGCGGCTCGTCGGAGCACAGCCAGGGCCCGTAGGGCTCGGCCAGGCCGTCGAGGTCCACGATCGCCAGCGCGCCGCCCGGCCGCAGCACCCGATCGGCCTCGCGCAGGCCCGGCTCGCAGCCGGGGCCGAAGAAGTACGCCGTGCGCGCGTGCACCAGGTCCGCCGTCGCGTCCCGCAGCGGCAGGCGTTGCGCGGGACCGGCCACCGCCTCGGCGTTCGGCACGTCCGCCACCCGGGCCCGGGCGCGCCGCACCAGCGGGGCGTGCGGCTCGACACCGATGACCGAGCGCGCCTCCCGTGCGAACACCGGCAGGTGGAACCCGTCACCGCAGCCGACGTCGACCACGTCCCGCCCGACCCAGTCGCACTCCTCGCGCAGCACGCGCCAGATGGCCCCGTCCACGTCCTGGGCGCGGTTCTCGACCTCGTAGAGCTCGGGCCAGTGCCAGATGTTCGGGCTCGGCAGGACGTCGACAGGCCGGACGGCGGCCAACGCGGCGCGGACGAATCCCTTCACGGGACGACTCTAGAGCCGTAGCGTGATCGAATAGGCGGCTTGCAGGAGGTACGCGGTGTCGATCGTCCCCAATTCTCCCGCTTTGGCCGAGTTGCACCACGGCGCGCCGTGCTGGGTCGACATCGCCACGACGGACCTCCAGGCCACGATCGACTTCTACTCCGGGCTGTTCGGCTGGTACTTCTCCGACTCGGGCGGCAACGCGATCGCCCTGGTGGACGGGATGCCGGTGGCCGAGCTGGTCGTCGCCGACGCGCCGAGCGCGTGGACGCTCTACCTGAACACGCCGCACGCCCGCGCGACCGCCGAGAAGGCGCAGGCGTTGGGCGGCCACGTGCTCGGCGAGCCGTCGGACACCGTCACCGTGCTCGCCGACCCGAGCGGCGCGGTGGTCGGGTTCCGGCACGTCCCACCCGACTGGGTGTTCGGCGCGGACGGGCACGGCGCGTACGCCTGGGCCGAGCTGAACACGCGTGACGGGCACGCCGCGGACGAGTTCTTCCGCGAGCTGTGCGGGTACGAAATCACCCAGATCGGTGACGGCCAGGCGGTCGACTACACGCTCTGGGCCGTGCAGGGGCACACCGTGCTCGGCCGGCAGCGGATGGGCCGGGCGTTCGCGCCGGACACCCCCGCGCACTGGATGGTGTACTTCACGGCCGCGCCGGAGATCGGCACGGACTCGGCCGCGTCCAGGGTGCTCGAGCTGGGCGGGCGCGTCACCGTGGAGCCGTACGACACGCCGTTCGGCCGGATCACGGTCGTCGCCGACCACACGGGCGCGGTGTTCTCGGTGATCGACCCGTCCCGCACCACGCCGCTGTCGGAGGAGGAGGCCACCGAGACGCGGGTGGACGACCCCTACGACGACTGAGAGCTAGCCCGGCACGAACACGTGCAGCAGCAGCCAGGCGACCACGGCGGACGGCAGCAGCGAGTCCATCCGGTCCATCAGGCCGCCGTGACCGGGCAGCAGCGTGCCCATGTCCTTGATCCCGAGGTCGCGCTTGATCAGCGACTCGACCAGGTCGCCCGCGGTCGCGGTGACGACCAGGGCCGCGCCGAACAGCACGCCCTGCCACCACTGGCCGTCCAGCATCAGGCCGACCGTGAGCGCGCCGCCGACCATGCCCGCCACCATCGAGCCCGCGAAACCCTCCCAGGACTTCTTCGGGCTGATGGTGGGGGCCATCGGGTGCTTGCCGAACAGCACGCCGGCCACGTAGCCGCCGGTGTCGGACAGCACGACGCCGATCAGGAACGCCAGGACGCGGAAGACGCCGTCCTCCGGCACGACCAGCATGACCGCGAACGACGCGAACACGGCCACGTAGGCGACCGTGAAGATGGACGCGGTGACGTCGCGCAGGTAGCCGTCCGCGCCGTCCTTGAGCCGCCAGAGCAGGCACGCCAGGATCGTCACCACGAACGCGGCGAGGACGCCGCCGCGCTCGTAAGGCCAGGCCAGCCACACCACGGCCTGCCCGCCGACCAGCACGGGCAGCAGGGCCACCCGGATGCCCGCGCCACGCCGCAACGCGCCCGTCAGCTCGTACACCGACACGGCGACGGCGACGGCGACGACGCCGACGAACAGCTCGCGCACCGTGAACAGCGCGACGAGGATGACGGCGCCCAAGCCGACGCCCACGGCGATGGCCGCGGGCAGGTTGCGCCCCGCGCGTGACGCGCCCTTCTCCGGCGCGTCCTGGTCACCGCCGCCTGACACCTGCTGTGCTCCTATCACGGCCGTGCACCGGCCGAGCCAAGCGCGCGGGCTCCTCGCCCGACCCGCCGAACCGACTTGACCACTAGACCTCGAGCAGTTCGGCTTCCTTGTGCTTGACCAGCTCGTCGATCTGGGCGACGTAGCGGTGGGTGACGTTCTCCAGTTCCTTCTCGGCCCTGGTGCCGTCGTCCTCGCCGACCTCGCCGTCCTTGACCAGGCGGTCCAGCTCTTCCTTGGCCTTGCGGCGGATGTTGCGGATGGAGACCTTGGCGTCCTCGCCCTTGCCCTTGGCGACCTTGACCATCTCGCGGCGGCGTTCCTCGGACAGCTGCGGGATCACCACGCGGATGATCGAGCCGTCGTTGCTCGGGTTCACGCCCAGGTCGGAGTCGCGGATGGCCTTCTCGACCGCGTTGAGCTGGGTGGCGTCGTAAGGCTTGATCACCGCCATGCGCGCCTCCGGGATGGCGACGCTGGCGAGCTGGTTCAGCGGGGTGGGCGAACCGTAGTACTCGACCACGATGCGGGAGAACATCGAGGGGTTGGCGCGGCCCGTGCGCACCGAGGCCAGGTCCTCCTTCGCCACGGACACCGCTTTTTCCATCTTCTCCTCGGCGTCGAGGAGGGTCTCGTCAATCACGACTGACTCCCTTGGTGTGCGCAGTTCGGCTCGAATCCCAGCAGGTCTAGAAGGACGGGCGACCACCGGGGGTGCTCACCAGTGTGCCGATCTTCTCACCACGCACGGCTCGCGCGATGTTCCCCTCGGTGAGCAGGTTGAAGACCATGATCGGCATGTTGTTGTCCATGCACAGGCTGAACGCGGTCGCGTCGGCGACGTTCAGGCCGCGTTCGAGCACTTCGCGGTGGGTGATGTTGTCGAACATCAACGCGTCCGGGTCGATCTTGGGATCCGCCGTGTAGACGCCGTCCACGGCCTTGGCCATCAGCACGACCTCGCACCCGATCTCCAGCGCGCGCTGCGCGGCGGTGGTGTCGGTGGAGAAGTACGGCATGCCCGCGCCGCCGCCGAAGATCACCACGCGCCCCTTGTCGAGGTGCCGCATGGCCCGCCGGGGGATGTAGGACTCGGCGATCTGGCCCATCGTGATGGCGGTCTGCACGCGGGTCTCGATGCCGTGCTCGCGCTCCAGGAAGTCCTGCAGGGCGAGGCAGTTCATCACGGTGCCGAGCATGCCCATGTAGTCGGCGCGGCTGCGGTCCATGCCGCGCTGCTGCAGTTCGGCGCCGCGGAAGAAGTTGCCGCCGCCGATGACGACCGCGACCTGGACCCCTGTTCGGACGACCGCGGCGATCTGGCGTGAGACGGTCTGCACGACGTCGGGGTCGACGCCGACACCGCCACCGCCGAACATCTCGCCGCCGAGCTTGAGCATCACCCGGCGGTAGCCCTGGATCGGCTCGTCGTCGGCGTGATCGGCTTTCGCGTGGTCTACCTCTGCGCTCACAGGTACTCCTCTGGACACGGCAAGGGCGGGGTCGCGACGTCTGCGCGCAACCCCGCCCTCACGCGAATCAGGCCTGGCCGACCTCGAACCGGGCGAAGCGGGTCACGGTGACACCGGCCTCGTCCAGCACGGCCTTGACGGTCTTCTTGGACTCGGTCACGGACGACTGCTCCAGGAGCACGACGTCCTTGAAGAAGCCGTTCACGCGACCCTCGACGATCTTGGACAGCGCCGCTTCCGGCTTGCCCTCCTCGCGAGCGGTCTCCTCGGCGATGCGGCGCTCGTTGGCCACCACGTCCGCGGGGACCTCGTCGCGGGTGAGGTAGCGGGGACGCATCGCGGCGATCTGCATCGCGGCGCCGCGGGCGGCGTCCTCGTTGTCGCCGGTGTACTCGACCACCACGCCGACGGCGGGCGGCAGGTCGGCGGCACGGCGGTGCAGGTAGGTGGTCACGGCGCCGTCGAAGATGGCGACCTTGGCCAGCTCCAGCTTCTCGCCGATCTTGGCCGAGAACTCCTGGACGACGGCGTCGACGGCCTTGCCGTCGAGGTCGGCGGCCTTGAGCACCTCGACGTCAGCCGGGCGGGTGGCCTTGGCGACCGCGACGATCCGCGCCGCCAGCTCCTGGAAGTCGGCGTTCTTGGCGACGAAGTCCGTCTCGCAGCGCAGCTCGATCATCACGCCGCCCTCGGCCATGACCAGGCCGTTCGCGGTCGTGCGCTCGGCGCGCTTGTCGACGTCCTTGGCGCCCTTGATGCGCAGGAGCTCGACCGCCTTGTCGAAGTCGCCGTCGGTCTCCTCGAGCGCCTTCTTGCAGGCCATCATGCCTGCGGCGGTCAGCTCGCGGAGGCGCTTCACGTCAGCGGCGGTGTAGTTCGCCATCGTGCGATTTCCGTTCCTTCTGCGGTCTGGTCGTCGGCTCGCTCGCCGACGCGTTTACGCGCTTGGGGGTGGTGCGGTACCAGCCGGTCGGGCGCTGGTCGCTGTGCGCACGCCGCGCCCACCGTGATCAGGGCAGGCGCGGCGTGCGGACAGCTCAGGACTGGACGGACTCGGTGCCCTCGGCGGGCGCCTCGCCGGCGGGGGCCTCGGCGGCCGCCGGTGCGGCGGGCGCGTCGGCGCCGACCAGCAGCTCCTGCTCCCACTCGGCCAGCGGCTCGTCGACGCCCGGCTCGGGCTTGTCCGCGCCGTCGGCGGCCTTGGTGCGGGCGCCGGAGCGCGCCATCAGACCGGCGGCGGCGGCCTCGGCCACCACCTTGGTCAGCAGCGCGGCGGACCGGATCGCGTCGTCGTTGCCCGGGATCGGGTAGTCGACCTCGTCCGGGTCGCAGTTCGTGTCGAGGATCGCCACGATCGGGATGTTCAGCTTGCGCGCCTCGCCGACGGCGATGTGCTCCTTCTTGGTGTCCACGATCCACACGGCGCTGGGCACCTTGGACATGTCGCGGATACCGCCGAGCGTGCGCTCCAGCTTGTCCTTCTCGCGGTTCATCATCAGGATTTCCTTCTTGGTGAAACCCTGGAAACCGCCGGTCTGCTCCATCGACTCCAGCTCCTTGAGCCGCTGGAGGCGCTTGTGGACCGTGGAGAAGTTGGTGAGCATGCCGCCCAGCCAGCGCTGGTTCACGAAGGGCATGCCGACGCGGAGGGCCTCGTTGGCGATGGCCTCCTGCGCCTGCTTCTTCGTGCCGATGAACAGGATCGAACCGCCGTGCGCGACCGTTTCCCGGACGAACTCGTAAGCCCGGTCGATGTAGGTCAGCGTCTGCTGCAGGTCGATGATGTAGATGCCGTTGCGCTCGGTGAAGATGTAGCGCTTCATCTTCGGGTTCCAGCGACGGGTCTGGTGCCCGAAGTGCACGCCGCTGTCGAGCAGCTGCTTCATGGTGACGACGGCCATGGCCGGGTTCGCACCTCTTCGTTCAGGCGCGCCTGGCGGTGAGCCGGCGCGCGTTCCGGTTGGTCGCGGCGGACCGGGGTCGGACCGCCGCCCTGGTGCCCCTGCCGCCGTCCGAACCGGAGGACGTCTCGCCTCAGGACCGCTGGACGCCGTGACTCGACCACACCGAAAACTGGTCGGATCTGCATTGGCACGCGAAGTCGTCCCGCACTCACACGGGCCGCGGTCCGAGTGTACGCCGGTGAGCCGGAGAACCACGAACCGGGCCTGAGGTTGTCCACAGCCCCATGAGTTATCCACAGGTGAGCCGAAGCCACTGGTAGCCCCCGGTCCCCGCCGGAACGCTGGACCCATGACTCCCACGATGCGAACACTGCTGGTCCTGACCTTGACAACGGTGGTGACGCTACCCCTGACCGCGTCGCCGGCGCCCGCGAGGGCCGACCGCCCACCGCGCTTCGCCTGGCCGCTCGCACCACCGCACCAGGTCGTCCGCGCCTTCGCAGCGCCGGCGACGGAGTACGGGCCCGGTCACCGCGGCGTGGACCTGGCCGCCACCGCGGGCGCCACCGTCCTGGCCGCCGCCGATGCCGTCGTCGTGCACGCGGGCCCGGTCGCCGACCGTGCGGTCGTCTCACTGCTGCACACCGGCGGCCTGCGAACCACCTACGAACCGGTCACCCCCACCGTCCGCCGAGGTCAACCGGTACGGCGAGGCGACCGGATCGGCACCCTGAACCCGGGCCACGAGGGCTGCCCCACCGAGGCGTGCCTCCACTGGGGCGCACTGCGAACCACCCCACCGCGCTCCCGCACCTACCTGAACCCATTGCACCTGTTGTCCAACGGCCGTGTCCGCCTCCTCCCGAGGGCGGACGGCAGCGGCCCTCAACGCGCCCACCCCTTCTGACCAGCCCAACCCGCTTACCGGCCAGCCCCGCTGACCCGGCCAGCCCCTCTGACTCACCTGCCTCGCCATCTCGCCCTCCCTGCCGCACCACCGCACCACCGCACCACCGCACCGAAGCTCGCCCCACCGCCTCGCCCGAGCCACCGCCGCACCCGCCGCACCCGCCGCGTGCCCCTCAACCACGCCCTTCCCGCAACCTCACCCAAAGCCAGCGTCACCCCGACCGCGCACTCCACCGCGCGACCTCCCCACCCGCGCGACCTCCCCACCGCGCGACCTCCCCACCGCGCAACCTCCCCACCCGCGCCCACGTGCGCCCACCAGCGCCTCACCTCGCAGCGCCGCCGCCTAGCGGACAGGGCGGCGCGATCGGGGGATGTCTCCGTGCAGTGGTCGTGGCGGGCTCGTGGCCTCCGGGCCGACCTCGATTCGGCGAAACCGGGTGTCCGTCGAGCACGGCGCCCGTTGAAGGCGCGCGTGTGATTCGCCGACGGCACTTGGCGGGTGCGTCCGGCGGTGGGTTCGGCAGGTGCGTCCGGCAAGTGCGTTCGCCGGGTGGCGGTTGGGGTCTGCTGCCGATGGGCGACTGATGCCGATGGGCATCGGCGGAGCCGGGCTAGGCCTCCAGCTGCTCGTTCAGCTTGGTGCGCAGGCGCAGCACCGCCCGGGTGTGCAGCTGGCACACGCGGGACTCCGTGACGCCCAGGACCTTGCCGATCTCGGCCAGCGTCAGGTTCTCGAAGTAGTACAGGGTGACCACGACGCGGTCCCGTTCGGCGAGCTGGGCGATCGCGTCGGCGAGTTGGCGGCGGCTGTCCTGGTCGACCAGGGTGGCGATCGGGTCCTCCGCGCCCTCGTCGGGCAGGGACTCGGCCAGTGACGAGCCCGCGCCACCGGTGTTGCGGCCGGCGGCGATCAGCTCGTCCAGGGCGACCACGCTGGTGAGCTGGAGCTGGGCGTAGAGCTCGCGCAGCTCACCGAGGCCGATCTTCAGCTCGGCGGCGAGCTCGCGGTCGGTCGGGGTGCGCTGGAGGCGGCCACCCAGGCGTTCCAGGGCGCGCTCGACGTCACGTGCCCGGCTGCGGACTGAGCGCGGCACCCAGTCCTGTGAGCGCAGGTCGTCGAGGATCGCGCCTCTGATGCGCTGCATCGCGTACGTCTCGAACTTCAGGCCGCGCTCGGGCTCGAACTTCTCGATCGCGTCGACCAGGCCGAAGATGCCGGACTGGATCAGGTCCGCCACGTCGACGTGCGCGGGCAGACCGGTGCCGACCCGACCGGCGACGTACTTCACCAGCGGCGCGTAGTGGAGCACCAAGCGGTCGCGCAGGGCCTGCCGACGTGACTCGCCGTAGGTGTGCCACAGCGCGATGATCCCGGCTTCCACGTCATCGGCGGTGCGCGACTCCGACGCCGCGTGCGCGGGCCTGCCGGGGACCACGGCGGGGGCGGCGTGCCCGTTCGTGCGCTGCGGCTCGCCGTCGACGTGGTGACCGTACGTCCCAGTCGGGGTGCGCGCCGCCGACGAGGTCCCGACGTGCGCGGCGGAGGGAGAGGTCACGGTTGCGGTCCGCGAACCTCCCCCTGCGACGTCAGGAGCGGGGGTGGGTTCGGTCATGGATCGCCTTCAGCCGTTCGACGGTGACGTGTGTGTAGAGCTGAGTCGTTGCGAGCGTAGCGTGACCAAGAAGCTCTTGGACGGTGCGCAGGTCCGCTCCCCCTTCCAACAGGTGCGTGGCCGCGGAGTGGCGCAGGCCGTGCGGCCCGGTGTCGGCCGTCTCAGGTACCGCACCCACTACATCGTGGACAACCCTCCTGGCGGTACGCGGGTCGAGCCGCCCACCTCGCGCGCCGAGCAGCAGCGCACGGTGTGAACGGTCGCTGACCAGGGCGGATCGACCATGTTCCACCCAGCGCCGTACAGCCCGTTCGGCCGGAACGCCGAACGGCACGGTGCGTTCGCGACCACCCTTGCCCAGAACCCGAATCACCCTTTGGGAGTAGTCCACGTCGTCGAGGTCGAGACCGCACAACTCGGCGACCCGGACACCCGTTGCGTACAGCAACTCCACCACGGCTTGGTCACGCAGCGCAACCGGATCGCCGTGTTCCGCGCCTACTTCGGCAACTGCCATGGCGGCGTCGGCCTGGTCCGGCCGGAGCACGGCGGGGAGGGTCCGGTGGGGGCGGGGCGCGCTGAGCCGCGGGCCGGGGTCGGCGGCGAGCAGGTCGTTGCGGGAGGCCCAGGCGGTGAACGTGCGGGCGGAGGCGGCGCGTCGGGCCATCGTCGTCCGGCTCGCGCCGGCGGAGTGCTGGGAAGCCAACCACGACCGCAGGCCCGGCAGGTCGATCGCTTCCACGGTGGCGTTGTCGGGTGTGCCCTCGGCTAAGTGGACCAGCAGGGCGACCACGTCGCCGAGGTACGCGCGCACCGTGTGCGGTGACAGACCGCGTTCCATCGCGAGGTGGCGTTCGTAGCGGTCCAGGGCCGTCGCCACGTCCGCGGGCAGCGCGCGACGCAGGCGAACCAGGTCGACACGACGTGTCCGAGCGGGCGGCGGCGGGGACATAGCCCCTGACGCTGCGCCCTCAAGCGCTCTTGGTCAAGTATCGCCACGCCAACTCCCGTCCTGGGAGCGCTTCCAACCGCTCTCCGTGCGTTCGGCGAGACTGGCCAGTTCCAATTGCGGCAACAAGGCGCGCACCCGAGCCAGCTCGACGCCGGATTCGACGGAGATCGCCTCCGGGCTGTGCCCGAACGTCAGGCCCAGCGCTTCGAAGACCCGCATCGCCTCGCCCTGCGGTGGTCCGGTGTCGGTGTTCCTGGTGGCTTCGACGAGGTCGACACCGAGCCGTCCGGTCGACTCGATGATCTCGGCGACGCTGGTCACCGGCACCGCGAGCCCCGAACGCAGCAGCTCGTGGCAGCCCGACGAGCTGACCGACGTGATCGGCCCGGGAACCGCCATGAGCACCCGGCCGAGTGCCGCCGTAGACGCGGCGGTGTTCTTGGCCCCGCTGCGCCGTCCCGCTTCGACGACCACGGTGCCTTCGGCCAGAGCGGCTATGAGCCGATTTCGCGTCAGGAACCGGTGGCGCGCGGGCGTGTGGGTCGGCGGGTACTCGCTCACCAGCAGCCCTTGGCCGGGGATGCGTTCGAGCAAGGGGCGGTGGCCGGACGGGTAGGCGACGTCGATCCCGCAGGCCAGCACGGCGATCGTCGGCCCGCCCGCCGTGATCGCGCCCCGGTGCGCCGCGCCGTCGATGCCGTAGGCCGCGCCGGACACCACGGTGACACCGGCCTCGGCCAACCCGAAGCCGAACTCGCCCGCGACGTGCTGCCCGTAGCCGGAGGCGGCCCGACTGCCGACCACCGCGACGGCCCGCTCGGTGATGGAGGAGAGGTCGGCCTCGCCCCGGACCCACAACGCCAAGGGCTCCACACCGCACCGCAGGCCGTTGGCGGCGGCGAGGGCGAGGGCGTTGAAGGGCCAGCGGGGCCACTCGTCGTCCTCCGGGACCAGGAGCCGCCCGCCGACCTTCGCGGCCGCCTCCAGGTCCTGCTCGGCCTGGTCCACCCCTCGACGCGCCGATGTCTGGCTGTCGACCCCGGACGGCACCTCCCCGGCCCTGACCGACTCCGCGGCCCGCACCGGCCCGACTTCGGCGACGAACCGGACCAGAGCAGCGGCGGGCGGCTCGGCCACCCGCGACAGGTAGGCCCGGGCCAGCCGGATCTCATCGGTGCTCACGGCGACCGCCACCACTCGTCGGGCCCGGGGCGGGTGACCGGCGCGAACCCCTCGCCGGGCTCCGGGTCACGCGACATGTCCGCCGCGCGAACCGCCTTCGACCCGGCCGGCGCCGATTCGATCCCGCTCCGCACGCCGGAGGCCTGCTCGACCTGCGGACCCGACTCGACCGACCGGCCCACGAGCCCACCGCCCGCGTGGTGGCTGCCTGCGGCCAGCCTGGACGCGACCACGGTCCGCGCCGCCGCAGTAGGGCTGACGTCGGTCGACACGGTCGGCGGTGAGGCCCTCGGGGTCACGTTCGAGGGAGGGAGCGGGGGCAGGGCTGGGGTCGGTGGTGCGGAGGGTGGTGGTGCAGACGGCGGTGGTGCGGATGGCGGGGTTGAGGGCTCAGCCGGCGGGCGGGCGATCGGTGGGTGGACGGGTGGGCCCATGGCGCGGTTCGGGTCGGCGGGAGCCGGGTCAGGGTCGGCGAGGATCGGGGCGGTGTGGGTGGGCTGGGACTGGGCGGTGAAGGGCTGGCCGGTAGGGATCGGCTGGGTGGGGGTTGGGTCGGTCATGACTTCCTGCGCTCTCGGAACTCCAGGGCGGCGGCCACGTGGTCCGCTGTCGGTTGGTCGACCTCGGCCAGGTCGGCGAGGGTCCAGGCGACTCGTAGGCACCGGTCCGCGCCACGGCCCGTCAGGGCTCCCGTGGTCAGCGCTCGGTCCAGGACGGTGGTCGCGTGTCTTGGCAGGGCGTACTCCCGCCTGAGCGCGGGGCCCGGCACCTCGGCGTTGGTCAGCCAGCCGTGGGCCGCCCAGCGCTCGGTCGCCCGCGTCCTGGCCTTCTGGACCCGCTCGCGGACGGCGGCGGTCGGTTCCGGTGGGGCGATCTCCGCGTTGCTCATGGCGGTCAGGGGGCGCATCACCACCCGCAGGTCCACCCGGTCCAGGAGCGGGCCGGAGAGCTTGCTCTGGTAGCGCCTCCGCGCGGCGGGCAGGCAGACGCAGTCGATGTCCTTCGGCGGTGCGCAGGGGCACGGGTTGGTGGCCAGCACGAGTTGGAACCTGGCCGGGTAGCGGGCGATGCCGTCACGCCTCGCCAACCGCACCTCGCCCTCCTCCAGCGCGGTGCGCAGCGCGTCCAGCTTCGCCGCGCCGAACTCCCGGGCCTCGTCCAGGAACAGCACGCCCCGGTGGGCCCGGCTCATCGCACCCGGCTTCGCCATGCCGGTGCCGCCGCCGATCAGCGCCACCGTCGACGTGGTCGGGTGCAGCGAGACGAACGGCGGCGTGGCGACCAGCGGGCTCTCCGGGGACAGCAGACCCGCGATGGAGTGCACCGCCGTGACGCCGAGCGCCTCCTCCGGCGACAACGGCGGCAGGAGGCCGGCCAGGCGTTGGGCCAGCATGGTCTTGCCGGTCCCCGGCGGCCCGGTCAGCAGGATGTGGTGACCGCCGGCGGCGGCCACTTCGAGGGCCCACCTCGCCTCCGGCTGGCCCACCACGTCCGCCAGGTCCGGGCCGTCCGGCGGTGGGGCGATGGCGGGCGGGGCGGTGTGGTGGAGGGTGTGCTCGCCGCCCAGCCAGGACAGGACGTCGGTCAGGGTCGTGGCGCCGTGCACGGTCATGCCGTCCACCAGGGCGGCTTCGGGCAGCACGTCCACCGGGACCACCGCCTCGGTCAGGCCCGACCGCTTGGCCGCCACCAGCGCGGGCAGCACACCCCGGACGGTGCGGACCCGGCCGTCCAGGGCCAGCTCGCCCAGCAGCACGGTGTCGGCCAGGCGTTCGCCCGGGATCGCCTTGGCGGCGGCCAGGACGACGCAGGCGATGGCCAGGTCGTAGCCGGAGCCGTTCTTGGGCAGCGTGGCCGGGGACAGGCCCAGCGTCACGCGTTGGGACGGCCAGTCGTGCCCGCTGTTGCGCACCGCCGCCTTCACGCGGTCCTTCGACTCGTGCAGGGCGGCGTCCGGCAGGCCGAGGAGCTGGGTCCTCACCGTGCCGACACCGACGTCGGCTTCGATCTCCACCGGCACGCCGTCCACGCCGAACAACGCCACCGACCACGTTCGCGCGAGCGCCATCACACACCTCGCAGGTGGTGCAGGCGGACCTTGCCCTCGGGCGGCCACTCGATCGCGATCACGTCGAACCGGATCTCCACGCGCCCGACCCGGTTGGCGCTCAGCCAGCGCAGGGCCGACTTGCGGACGCGCTCCAGCTTGTCCGGCGTCACGGCTTCCAGGGGCGTGCCCCTGCTGGTGCCCGAACGGCACTTCACCTCGACGACCACCAGCCGGGCGCCGTCGGTGGCTATGACGTCCAGCTCACCGTCGTCGCACCGCCAGTTGCGCGCCAGGATCGACAGGCCCTGGTGCTCCAGGTACCGGCACGCCGCGTCCTCGCCACGCCTGCCCAGGTCGGTCGCCGTGTTCATGCCCCACTCCTCCGGAATCGGTCCTGGTTCGACCATGCCGGGGTGGTGGCGGGGTGGCGATGGGCAGTTCGCCGGCTGTGGACAACTTCAAGGGCTGTGGACGGCCGCCGGGGAAATGTCGGTGGCGCGTGGTAACGGCCGGAACGCGCAAAGGGGCCCACCCCCACGGGCAGGCCCCTGCGACTTTGCGGGTATCAGGAGTTGAACGGGCCGTCCTCGGGCAGCCTGAGGTCGGGTTTGTCCAGCTCCTCGACGTTGACGTCCTTGAAGGTGATGACGCGGACGTTCTTCACGAATCGGGCGGGGCGGTACATGTCCCACACCCACGCGTCGGACATCCGCACCTCGAAGTAGACCTCGCCGTCCGCGTTGCGGACCTGCACGTCCACCGAGTTGGCCAGGTAGAACCGCCGCTCGGTCTCCACGACGAACGAGAACTGGCTGACGATGTCGCGGTACTCCTTGTACAGCGACAACTCCATCTCGGTCTCGTACTTCTCGAGATCCTCTGCACTCATTACGCCTCCGCGCGGGTAATCATCGAATCCGCGCCCCTCCTCGTCGCGAGCCTGCCACCGCTGGTCTGCGGGGTTGTCCCATTCTGGACCACGGCGGCCGCGACCACGCCGCGCGCCACCCGGTGCGGCGCCGCCATCCCGTGCCGGAGCGCCGCGGCGGCCACGTTCGCATACGACCAGCGGTGTTGCGCGCTCGGGCCGTGCTCCACCAGCGCCGCCGAGTGCTCGGGGGTGCTGTAGCCCTTGTGCACGTCGAACCCGTAGACGGGCAGCTCCTCGTGCAGACCGGTCATGATCCGGTCCCGCGTGACCTTGGCCAGCACGGACGCCGCCGCGACGCACGCCGCCACCCGGTCGCCCTTGACCACCGGCATGTTGGGTGCGGTGAGACCGGGCACCGGGAAGCCGTCCGTCAGGACGTACCCGGGATGTGCCTCCAACCGCGCGACCGCGCGCCGCATGCCCTCGATGTTGGCCACGTGCACGCCGATCAGGTCGACCTCGGCGGCCGGGATCACGATCACCGCGTAGTCCAGCGCGCGCTTGAGCACCAGGTCGTACATCCGGTCGCGCGCGGCGGCGGTGAGCAGCTTCGAGTCGGTGAGCCCGTCGAACTTCGCCGCGTCACCCGGCTTGAGCACGCACGACGCCACGACGAGCGGGCCCGCGCAGGCGCCACGACCGGCCTCGTCCACGCCGGCCACGGGGCCGAACCCGCGCCGGTCCAACGCGGCCTCGAAGGCCCAGATTCCCGCGGTCTGCCGGACCTGGACGCGAGGCGGCTTGCGGATCACCCCTCGACCCTATCCCAGTCGTGAACCCCGGAAACGCGACCTCACCCGCTTGCCCAGCAGCAGCACCGGCCACGCCGCCGCGAGGCCGACACCGGCCGGCAGCGCGTCCTGCCACGCGGGCGCCCCGATGGCCACGACCTGCGGGTTGTGGTCGCCCACGCCCTGCCAGCGCGCCGGCGGCAGCACGATCACCCGCGCCTTGCCCACGACGTTGTCCACCGGCACGAGACCGCCCTCGCGGCCGTCGCCCTGGCACCGCGAGTCGCACGAGTCGTTGCGGTTGTCGCCCATCACGAACAGGTAGCCCTCGGGGATCTTCAGCTCGGCGAACGACTCCTGCACCGTGCTGCGGCCCGGCGCCCAGTACACGTACGGCTCGTCCAGCGGCTTGCCGTCCACCACGACCCGGTTGCGGTCGTCGCAGCACTGCACGGTCTGCCCGCCGACCGCGATGACCCGCTTGACGAAGTCCTCCTCGTTCGCCGCCGGGAACCCCATCAGCGACCCGAGCCCTTGCAACGCCTTGACCAGCGGGTTCGCCGGCTCGGGCGCGACGAAGTCCTGGTTGATCCAGCTGTCGGGGCCGTGGAAGACCACGACCTCGCCCGGTTCGATCTCGGCGAAGTCGTAGACCAGCTTGTCCACCAGCACCCGGTCGCCGAAGCAGCCGCCGGAGCAGCCGTGCAGCGTCTGCTCCATCGACTCCGACGGGATCATGTAGACCTTCGCCAGGAACGACTGGATCAGCACCGCGAGCACCACCGCGACACCGATCAGGATCGGCAGCTCTTTCCAGAACGAGCCCTTGCGCTTGGCCGTTTTGCGCGCGCGGGCACGCCACTGCTCGACCTTTTCCTCGTGCTCCGGTTCCCCCTCGTCGGAGGAGCCCCGGGACGATGCGACGTCCACCACCCGGTCAGCCTACCGATCAGGGCTGTGTGGCCCTGGTCAACCGCCTGCGGAGCTTGCGGCCGAAGAACACCAGCGGCCACGCCGCGGCCAGGCCGGCGCCCGCCGGGACGGCGCTCTGCCACGCGGGCGCGCCGAGCGCGACGGCCTGCGGGTTGTGGTCGCCGATGCCCTGCCAGCGCGACGGCGGCAGCACGATGACCCGAGCCTTGCCGATGACGTTGTCCTCCGGCACGGTGCCCGCCACGCCACCACCGCCCTGCTTGCGGGAGTCGGTGGAGTTCGTGCGGTTGTCACCCATCACCCAAAGGTGGCCTTCGGGGACCTTGACCGGCTCGAACGGGTCGTGGTTCTCCGGCGACGTGCCGGGCTGCCAGTAGATGTACGGCTCGTCCAGCGGCTTGCCGTCGACCTTGACGCGGTGCTGCTCGTCACAGCACTCGACGGTCTGCCCGCCGACCGCGATGACCCGCTTCACGAAGTCGCGCTCGTCCGGCGGCGCGAGGCCGACCAGCGAGGCCACCGACTGGATGCCGGCCACGATCGGGTTGTCCGACCGGCCGGAGTTGAAGTCGTTGTTGCCCCAGGTCTCGGGGCCGCGGAAGACCACGACCTCGCCCGGTTCGATCTCGGTGAAGTCGTAGACCAGCTTGTCGACCAGCACCCGGTCGTTGTTGCACCCGGGGCAGCCGTGGAGGGTCTCCTCCATCGACTGCGACGGGATGACGTACACCCGCGCCAGGAACGTCTGGATCAGGATGGTGAGGACCAGCGCCGTGGCGCCGAGCACGAGGAGCTCGCGCCAGAGCGGCGGCTTCTTCTTGTCCTTCTTCGACTTGCCGCCCGCAGCCGAGTCCGGAGTGGACTCGACTGCGGGATCCTGACCGTCTTCGTCAGCGGAGCGGTGCACGGGATCTGCCACGTGGGGCAGGCTACTGGTTCCGCGTGTGCCCGGCGTCAGGAGGCCGGGCGAGCCTCGCGCTTCTCCTTGATCTTGGCGGCCTTGCCGCGCAGGTCGCGCAGGTAGTACAGCTTCGCCCGGCGGACGTCGCCGCGGGTGGCGACCTCGATCTCGGCGATGTTCGGGGAGTGCACCGGGAAGGTGCGCTCGACGCCGACACCGAACGAGACCTTGCGGACGGTGAAGGTCTCACGGATGCCGCCACCCTGGCGGCGGATCACGACGCCCTGGAACACCTGGACCCGCTCGCGGGAGCCCTCGATGACGCGGACGTGGACCTTCAACGTGTCGCCCGGCCGGAAGCTGGGGATGTCGGAGCGCAGCGACTGGGCGTCAAGAGCGTCCAGGGTGTTCATCGGTGGTCCGTCCTCGTCCTCACGTGTATTGCGTACTCCCCCAGGGCGCGGCCGAACTCATGTCACACACGCGCGGGGGCGGGCCTGGCGCACGCCGGATGAGTCGACCCGGGTGCAGCAACCTGTCCAGTGTGCCAGACGAGGGGCGGCGGCACGAAATCGCCCCTAGTCCGGCCCTCGGTCGAGCTCGTCGAGCAGCTTGCGGTCGTGCTTGTCGAGCGCGCCCTCGGGCAGGGCGTCGAGCAGTTCGGGGCGGCGTTCGCGGGTGCGGCGCAGCGACTGGTCGCGCCGCCAGCGGTCGATCGCCTTGTGGTTGCCCGAGCGCAGGACCTCCGGCACGGCGAGGTCGCGCCACACCTCGGGCCGGGTGTAGCTGGGTCCCTCCAGCAGGCCGTCGGAGAACGAGTCCTCGGCGGCCGACTTCGGGTTGCCGAGCACGCCGGGCAGGAGGCGGACGACGGCCTCGACCATCACCAGCACCGCCACCTCGCCGCCGACGAGCACGTAGTCGCCGATGGAGACCTCGTCCACGCGCATCCGGCGCGACGCGTCGTCCACGACCCGCTGGTCGATGCCCTCGTACCGGCCGCAGGCGAACACCAGGTGCTCCTCCGCGGCCAGGTCGTGCGCCAACCGCTGGGTGAACGGCCGACCGGCCGGCGTCGGCACGATCAGGCGGGTGGCCGGGGTGACGACGTCGTCCAGCGCCTCGCCCCACACCTGGGGCTTCATCACCATGCCCGGACCGCCGCCGTACGGGCTGTCGTCGACGGCCTTGTGCACGTCGTGCGTCCAGTTGCGCAGGTCGTGCACGCCGACGCTGATCAGACCCTTGTCGATCGCCTTGCCGAGCAGGGCGGCGCGGAGCGGGTCGAGGTACTCCGGGAAGATCGTGACGACGTCAATCCGCATCGAGGAGGCCCTCGGGCGGGTCCAGCAGCACGCGCTTGCCCGCGAGGTCCACCGTGGGCACGATCTCGCGCACGAACGGGATCAGGGCCTCGTCGCCGTTCTCGCGCTTGACCACCAGCAGCTCGCCGCCGGGCCCGTGCACGACCTCCAGCACGGTGCCGATCCTCGTGCCGTCCGCGAGCTCGGCGGTCAGCCCTTCGAGCTCGTGGTCGTAGAACTCGTCCGGGTCGCCGGTCGGCGGCAGGTCCTCGGTGCTCGCGAGCAGCAGGGTGCCGCGCAGCGTCTCGGCGACGTCCCGGGTCAGCACTTCCTCGAAACGCACCAGCAGCCGCCCGGAGTGGTTCCGGGCGGCTGCGACGGTGAGGTTGCGGGAGGTGCCGTCGCGCAGTTTGGCGGCCACCACCGAGCCCGGCGCGAACCGGGTCTCGGGCGAGTCCGTGCGCACGTCGACCGCGAGCTCGCCGCTGATCCCGTGCGCCTTGGCCACTCGGCCGACGACGACGTCCATGTGCGCGTTCAGCGGTCGGTGTCGACCACGTCGACGCGCACGCCACGACCACCGATACCGGCCATCACGGTGCGCAGGGCGGTCGCGGTGCGACCGCTGCGGCCGATCACCTTGCCGAGGTCGTCCGGGTGGACGTGGACCTCGAGCGTGCGACCGCGGCGGGTCGTGACCAGGTTCACCCGGACGTCGTCCGGGTGGTCGACGATGCCCCGAACGAGGTGTTCGAGAGCGTCAGCCAACAAGCTCACGCCTCGTCCTTGGCAGCCTCGGGAGCGGCCTCGGCGTCAGCCTTCTTGGCGTCGTCCTTCTTGGCCGACTTCTTCTTCGGGGTGGTCGCCTCGGTGGACGGCGCGTCGCCCGCGGCGGCCAGCGCGGCGGCGAACAGGTCCGCCTTGCTGGTCTTGGGCTCCTTGACCTTCAGCGTGCCCTCGGCGCCCGGGAGGCCCTTGAACTTCTGCCAGTCACCGGTGATCTCGAGCAGGCGCTGGACCGACTCGGTCGGCTGCGCGCCGACGCCCAGCCAGTACTGCGCGCGGTCGCTGTCCACCGCGATGAACGACGGCTCTTCCTTCGGGTGGTACTTGCCGATCGTCTCGATGGCCTTGCCGTTGCGGCGGGTGCGGGCATCGGCGACGACGATCCGGTAGTACGGCTGACGGATCTTGCCAAGCCGCTGAAGCTTGATCTTGACGGCCACGGGTGTGGGTGCTCCTCGTGCTCTCGTGTGCTCAGGTGCGGGCAGTCCTCACCCGAGTGGGGCACGGGTGGTGAAAGCCCAGGTGTCTGGGGCGCCATGGCACGGTGAGAGGGACCGACCTCGGCGAACAACCGACCATTCTGCCAGACGGGTCTACCGGAGGACGAATCGGGCCACGGGGACGCCCGCGTCCGCCAGCGCCGCCCGGATCTTCGTCGCGTGCTCGACCGCGCCCGGCGTGTCGCCGTGCAGGCAGATGGAGTCGACCTCCACCTTGAGCACGGCGCCGTCCGCGGCGATCAGCTCGCCCCGCTCGGCGAGCCGGAGCACCTGCGCCAGCACGGCGTCCGTGCTGGTCAGGACGGCGTTCGGCGCGGTGCGGGGCACCAGGGTGGCCTCGGGCGTGTACGCGCGGTCGGCGAACGCCTCCCGCACCGGGCGCAGGCCCGCCCGTTCGGCGTGGTGGAGCAGGCGCGAGCCGGGCAGCCCGAGGACGGGCAGGTCGCCGAACGCCTTCACGCCGTCGACCACGGCCTGCGCCTGCCGGTCGTGGTGCACGGTGGCGTTGTAGAGCGCGCCGTGCGGCTTGACGTACTCGACCGACGTCCCGGCCGCCTTGGCGCACGCGTCCAGCGCCCCGATCTGGTACAGCACCTCGTCGGCCAGCTCGGCCGGGTCCGCGTCGATGAACCGGCGGCCGAAGCCCGCGAGGTCGCGGTAGGAGACCTGCGCGCCGACCGCCACGCCCGCGCCCGCCGCCTGGCGGCACACCCGGCGCATGGTCGACGGGTCGCCCGCGTGGAAGCCGCAGGCCACGTTCGCGCTGGTCACGATGCCGAGCAGGGCTTCGTCGTCGCCGAGGCGCCAGATGCCGAAGCCCTCGCCGAGGTCGCTGTTGAGGTCGATCGCGCGGGTGCTCACGCGGGCATCACCCCGATGGAGACGAGGAGGAGGGTCAGGCCGGGCAGGAAGTTGTTGATCACGTGCGCCACCACGCTCGCGGTGAGCCGGCGGGTGATGAGGCGGGCGATGCCGATGGGCAGCGCGATGACGATGAGCAACGACGTCCGCAGCGGTTCGAGGTGGCTGGCCGCGAAGATCAGCGTGGTCAGCACGAACGCCGCCCACCGGCTCCAGCGCTGCCGCTCGATCGCGCCCCACAGCAGGCCCCGGTAGATCACTTCCTCGCACACCGGGCCCAGGAAGCACACGTAGACGAACATCGCCACGGCGGCGGCCAGGGGCAGCCCCGCGCCGTCCACGAGCTCGCCGATCGCGGAGGTGGCGTTCTTGTCGCCGACCACCCTCGACCAGATCACCGCGGCCACGTAGGTCAGCACGAGGCCGAGCGCGCCCAGCTTGAGCCCGACCTTGACGTCCGCCCAGTCCCAGGCGAGCCGGAGGTCCTGGAACGGGCCGTTGCCGCGCAGGTAGGTGATGGTGACCGCGACCGCCGCCGCCAGCACCGTCGGCACGATGGACCCGACCAGGACGAAGGTCACCGACGAGCCGATGTCCGTGCCCGACGTGCGGGCCACCGCCGTGATGAACACCGCGCTGAGCACGAAGACCGCTTCGACGAGCAGGAACGCGCCGAAGCCCCACCGCTGGCCCGCGTGCACCGCTTCGGGCTCCCGTCCCACCGCGCGGACGCTGGCGATCAGCCCCGGGGGCGGTTCATCCGGTCGTGTCACAGCCATCCACCCTAGTCAGCCGGTGTAGAGGTAGACGGCGGGCAGCAGGTTGTTCGTCGCGTGGGCCACCACGCTGGAGGCCACCCGGCCGGTGATCATGCGGGCCGCGCCGATGGCCAGCCCCTGCGCGAACAGGCTGAGCACGCGCCAGCTCTCCTCGTGCAGGAACGCGAAGACGACGGCGGTCAGCGCCAGGATCGCGATCCTGGGTATCCGGTAGTGGGCCAGCGCCTGCCACAGCGCGCCCCTGGTGAGCAGTTCCTCGGTCAGCGGCGCGCCGAGGAAGACGAACAGCGCCGCGGCGGCCAGCCAGACCGTCCGGCCGCCGGAGAGCGCTTCGATCTCGTCCAGCGAGCTGGACCGGTCCGGGTTGATGCGCAGCAGCAGCGCGCCGATGAGCCAGGCGGCCAGCAGCGCCGCGCCGCCGGCGGCCAGGCCCACTTTCAGGTCCCGGAGGGTGGGCACCAGGCCGAAGTCCTTGTTGGGCCCGTTGCCCCGGTACCAGGAGATGACGACCGGGCCGAGGCCGAGCAGGACGTTGGGCAGGAACACCAGCAGCAGGAGCGGGCCGAGCACCGGCGGGTCGGTGACGTCCACCTCGGCGAACCGGTCGGCCGTGGCGGCGGTGAAGGCGAGGATGGCGAGGTGGTAGCCGCCGAGCCCGGTGAAGAACGCCAGGAAGCCCCAGTGCGCCCGGCCGGTGTCCCGGTCCTGCTGTTCCTCCACTCGTCCGAACGTAGTGGTCCGGTGGGGCGGAGTGCTGCCCGAGGCCGTTCATGATCACCCTGACGGCGGCAGCAGTCACTTCGGGTGGCGGAAGAACTCCTCGCCACCAGGCCCGATCGCGGATTTCCTACCGCCGCCGGACGGGTGCCGCGAGGTCAGGCGTGGATCCGGCCGCGCAGCATGACCAGCTTCGGGCGCCGCAGGGCGTCGAGGTCCGCGCGCGGGTCGTCCTCGTAGACCACGACGTCGGCCGCGGCGCCCTCGGTCAGCGACGGGAAGCCGAGCCACTCGCGGGCGGCCCAGGACGCCGCGCCGAGGGCCTGCGTGGTGCTCAGGCCGACCCCGTGCAGCGCCTTGATCTCGTCAACGATCCGGCCGTGCTCGATGCCGCCGCCCGCGTCCGTGCCCGCGAACACCGGCACGCCCGCCTCGACCGCCTTCGCGATGGTCCCGGCGTTGCGCTCGTACAGGTGCCGCATGTGGCCCTGGTAGACCGGGTACTTGTCCGCGCCGGCCGCGATGTCCGGGAAGTTCTCGATGTTGATCAACGTCGGCACCAGCGCGGTCCCGTTGCGGGCCATCTGCGCGATCGTGTCGTCGGTCAGGCCCGTGCCGTGCTCGATGCAGTCGATGCCCGCGTTGAGCAGGGCGGGCAGGGCTTCCTCGCCGAAGACGTGCGCGGTGACCCTGGCCTTGTTCTCGTGCGCGACCTTGATCGCCTCGGTGAGCACGTCCTCGGTCCACAGGGGCGCGAGGTCGCCGGTGGAGCGGTCGATCCAGTCGCCGACCAGCTTCACCCAGCCGTCGCCGGCGGCGACCTGCTCGGCCACCGCGGCCGGCAGGTCGGCCGGGTCCTCGATCTCGACGCCCAGGTACTTGATGTACCGCTTGGGCCTGGCCAGGTGCCTGCCCGCGCGGATGATCCGGGGCAGGTCGAGGCGCTCCTGCAGCGGTCGCGTGTCCAGCGGCGAGCCGCAGTCGCGGATGAGCAGCGTGCCCGCCCGCCGGTCGGCGAGGGCCTGGTCGACCGCCTCGGGCAGGTCGACCGCGCCCTTGGCGCCCAGGCCGACGTGGCAGTGCGCGTCGACCAGGCCGGGCACCAGGTAGCCACCGCTGCTGACGGTGGTCGCGCCGGGCACCGGCCGGGTGCGGATCCGCCCGTTGACCACCCACAGGTCCTGCGGGTCGCCGCCCTCGGGGAGGACGACGCCCCGCAGGTGCAGGCCGCTCACTTGTCGAACTTCAGCTTCGACGGGTCGAAGCCGGGTGGGAGCTGGTCGAAGCCGCCGAGGCCGGGGGGCAGCGCGGGGCCGCCGCCCTGGGGGGGCATGCCGGGCATCATCCCGGGCATCCCCGGGAACCCGCCGCGCACCTTCGGCGGCGTGGGGCCGCGGCCCTTGCCCTTCTTCCCCTTCTTGCCCTTGCCCTTGCGGTTGTTCTTGCCGCCACCGCCGGGCAGGCCGAAGCGGCCGGCCATCTGGCTCATCATCTTGCGCGCTTCGAAGAAGCGGTTGACCAGGTCGTTCACGTCGCTGACCCGGACGCCCGAGCCGTTGGCGATGCGCAGCCGGCGGGACGCGTTGATGATCTTCGGGTCGTCGCGCTCGGCCGGGGTCATGCCCCGGATGATCGCCTGCACCCGGTCCAGGTGCCGCTCGTCCAGGTTGGCCAGCTGGTCCTTCATCTGGCCCGCGCCGGGCAGCATGCCGAGCAGGTTCGCGATCGGGCCCATCTTGCGCAGGGCCAGCATCTGCTCCAGGAAGTCCTCGAGCGTGAGCTGGCCGGAGCCCATCTTGACCGCGGCGGCCTCGGCCTGGTCGGCGTCGAACGCCTGTTCGGCCTGCTCGATGAGGGTGAGCATGTCGCCCATGCCCAGGATCCGGCTCGCCATCCGGTCCGGGTGGAAGACGTCGAAGTCCTCCAGCTTCTCGCCGTTCGAGGCGAACAGGATGGGCTGGCCGGTGACCTCGCGGACGCTGAGCGCGGCGCCACCGCGGGCGTCGCCGTCGAGCTTGGTGAGCACCACGCCGGTGAAGCCGACGCCGTCGCGGAACGCCGTGGCGGTGTTCACCGCGTCCTGGCCGATCATCGCGTCGACCACGAACAGCACCTCGTCGGGCTGCACGGCGGCGCGGATGTCGACGGCCTGGCGCATCATCTCCTCGTCGACGCCGAGGCGGCCCGCGGTGTCGACCAGCACGATGTCGTGCTGCGCCCGCTTGGCCTCCTCGATGCCCTTGCGGGCCACGTCGACCGGGTCGCCCACGCCGTTGCCCGGCTCGGGGGCGAACACGGGCACGCCCGCGCGCTCGCCGACCACCTGGAGCTGGGTCACCGCGTTGGGGCGCTGGAGGTCGCACGCCACCAGCATCGGGGTGTGGCCCTGGCCCTTGAGCCACTTGGCGAGCTTGCCCGCCAGGGTCGTCTTGCCGGCGCCCTGCAGACCCGCGAGCATGATCACGCTCGGCGGGTTCTTGGCCAGGTTGAGCCTGCGGGTCTCCCCGCCGAGGATGCCGACCAGCTCCTCGTTGACGATCTTGACGACCTGCTGGGCCGGGTTCAGGGCCTGGCTGACCTCGGCGCCCTTGGCGCGCTCCTTGACCTTCGCGATGAACGTGCGCACCACGGGCAGCGCGACGTCGGCCTCCAGCAGCGCGACCCGGATCTCGCGCGCGGTCGCGTCGATGTCGGCCTCGGACAGCCGCCCCTTGCCCCGCAGGTTCTGCAGGACCGAGGTGAGCCGGTCGGAAAGGGTGTTGAACACGATGCCGCCAGACCTCGCACGTCGTCGGTGGGTTCCTCGTACTCAGGGTAGCCGTTCACGCCGGCGTCACCGACAGGCGCAGGTGGTCACGACGGGTCAGCAGGGTCAGGCCCTGCCAGCCGCGCGGCGGCACGCCCTCGGCGAAGCGGGCGCGCAGCTTGGCCGCGCGGCGCACGTGCCGGGCGAACGACCGCGACCGGATCAGCCTGCCCCGCGCCACCTGGCCGGACAGGGCCTGCTCCGGGCTCGCGTCCAGCCACAGGAAGTGCCTGGGCCGGTTGGTCAGCACGCCGACGGCGACGAGGCCGGCGCGGGTGGTCGGGCGGGTGGACGGCTCGTGCACGAGCAGCAGGCCGCTCGTGGTGATCGCGAACCACACGATCCGGGCGCGGTGCACGAAGTGCACCAACGGCCGGTAGAGCCGGTAGGGCAGGGACTCGGGGAAGAAGGCGCGGAGGCTGGTCCGCACCTGGTCGGAGTCGAGCACGACGGCGGGCGCGCCGTCCGTGTCGGCGGCGGCGAGCAGCGTCGACTTACCCGCTCCCGGCAGTCCGGCCAGCACGACCAGCGAGCGCGGCCTCACGGCGACAGCGGTCATCGCATCCATACTAAAGAGACGTTTCGGACGCCCACGAGTTCCGGGCGTGATCGAGAGCGGCCCAACCCCTCGACAGGCCGCTCCCGACCACGCGGTGGCGCTGACCCCGCCGGCGCCCCCCGGTCCGCGCGGTCCCCCGTGCCACGGGAGAAGCCTCCCCCGGCACGGGGTCCACCGGCAGCGTGAGCCCCCTCGGTCGGTTGTGCGTAGACCTACGCAACCTCAGCGCGCGGCCAGCAGCACGGCCCGCTCGATCCGCCGCCGCTGGTCGGCGTCGCCGCCGTCGGGCAGCGTGATGGCGAACGAGTCCACCACCGTGGAGCCCAATGTGGACACCCGCGACCAGACGATGTCCACTCCGGACTGCTCCAACGCGTCCGCGACGTGGTGCAGCAGCCCGATCCGGTCCGCCGCGCGCAGTTCCAGCACCACCGCGCCGGTCGACTCGTCGTCGAACCAGAGCACCCTCGGCGGTGGCGGGTCCTGCGGCGGGCCGCCGTAGTCGCGTTCCTTCGCGGCGAGCTTGTCGGCCAGCGCGAGGGAGCCGTCCAGCGCCCTGGTGAGCTGCTCGCGCAGCAGGGTCACGTCCGGCAGGGAGCCGAACCTGGGCGACACGGTGAACACGTCCACGGCCGCGCCCTCGTGCGAGCGCAGGGTCGCGGCGTGCACTTCCAGGGAGTTCAGCGCGAGCACGCCCGCCGCGCGCGACAGCAGCCCCGGCCGGTCGGGCGCGACGACCGTCACGGTGGCCGCGTGGTCGCCCGGGTCGACCAGCACGTCCGGTTTCCCGCTGTCCAGCACGGCCCGGGCGAGGTCCTGCTGGCGCTGGTCCAGCGGCTCCGGCTTGGGCAGCGGGTCGCCCGCCATCGCCGTGCGGCAGCGCGCGACCAGGTCGCTGATCAGCGAGGCCTTCCAGTCCGACCAGACGCCCGGCCCGGTGGCCACGGCGTCGGCCTCGGCCAGCGCGTAGAGCAGCTCCAGCAGCACGGGGTCGCCGCCGAGCGTGTCCACCACGCGGCGCACGGTGGCCTCGTCCTCCACGTCACGGCGGGTGGCCGTGTGCGGCAGCAGGAGGTGGTGGCGCACCAGCGCGGTGAGCGTGGCCACGTCCTGCGGCCACAGGCCGAGCCGTTCGGCGATCTGCGTGGTGATCGCCGCGCCGACCTCGGAGTGGTCGGCCTGCCTGCCCTTGCCGATGTCGTGCACCAGGGTGCCGAGCAGCAGCAGGTCCGGCCGGGACACCCTGGTCACCAGGCGCGCGGCGTGCGCGGTGGCCTGCACCAGGTGCCGGTCGACGGTCCACGTGTGCGCGGCGTCGCGCGGCGGCAGGTCCCGCACCGCGCCCCACTCGGGGAACAGCCTGCCCCACAGGCCGGTGCGGTCCAGCGCCTCGACCACGTCGATCAGGCCGACGCCGGTGCCGAGCAGGGCCAGCAGCTCCTCGCGGGCCTCCCTCGGCCACGGTTGGCGCAGCTCCGGGGCCGAGTCGGCGAGCTTGGCCAACGTGCCCGGGGCGATCGGGTGCTTGCTGCGTGCGGCGGCCGTGGCGACCCGTAGTAGTAGTGCCGGGTCACGGCTGGGTACCGCGTCACGCGCCAACGCCACCTCGGAGCCGTGCAGCACGACGCCCTCGTCCAGCGGACGTCTGGCCGGTGCCCGCCTGAGCGGGGAACGGGCGAACACGCCCAGTCCGCGCTTGGGCACCGCGGCGCGCGCTGTGCGCATGGCCACGTCCACGGCGTAGACGATCGTGCGCGCGGCGGACGACATCGAACGGGCCAGCGTGAAGCGGTCCTGCAGGCCCAGCGCGGTGGCGACCTCGTCGCCGTCCTGCGCGCGGAGCACGTCGCGCGGCCTGCCCGCCACCCGGCGCAGCTCGGTGCGCACGTCCAGCAGCAGCTTGCGGGCCTCGTTGACCTCGGCGGACGGCCGGTCGGTCAGCTGCGCCGCGCTCAACGCGTCCAGCAGCGTCACGTCGCGCAGCCCGCCGCGGCCGTGCTTGAGGTCCGGCTCGACGCGGTGCGCGATCTCGCCGCTGCGCGCCCACCGCCGCGACGCCGACTCGGCCATCTCGTCCAGCCTCGTGCGCACCCCCGTGCGCCACGCCTGCCGGGCGCTATCGGTCAGCCGTTGGCTGATCTCCTGGTCGCCCGCGATGTGGCGGATGTCCAGCAGCCCCAGCGCGGTGCGCAGGTCGCCGGCGGCGACGCGCAGCGCCTCGCCGACCGTGCGCACCGAGTGGTCCAGGCCGATGCCGGAGTTCCACAGCGGGTACCAGAGCTTCTCGGCGATCCCGTCCACGCCCTTGTGCCCGTTGTGCACCAGGAGCAGGTCGAGATCGGAATAGGGCACCAGCTCCCGCCTGCCCAGACCCCCCACGGCGACCAGTGCGACCCCACCGCCCGGTCCGCCGACGCCCGCCAGCGAGGCGTGCGCGGTGAGCCAGAACTCGTGCAGGTCCACCAGCGCCTCGCGCAGCGACTCCCCCGTCAAACGGCGCCGACCTGGCGCGAGCAGCCGATCGCGTGCTCGCACCAGGTCGTCAGCCGTGACGACGGCCGCCTCGGCGTTATCCATACGGCCGTCTCCCATTCCTACTTCGGATCCCTATAGGGCATCCGAGCCGCGCTCCCCGGTGCGGACCCGGATGACGGTGTCGACCGGCGTCACCCAGACCTTCCCGTCACCGATCTTGCCGGTGCGCGCGGCCTCCACGACGGCGTCGAGGACCTTCTCCACGGCGGTGTCGTCCACCAGGACCTCGATGCGCAGCTTGGGCACGAAGTCCACGGCGTACTCGGCGCCGCGGTAGACCTCGGTGTGGCCCTTCTGCCTGCCGTACCCCTGGACCTCGCTGACGGTCATGCCCAGCACGCCCAGCTGCTCCAGGGACGCCTTCACGTCGTCCAGGGTGAAGGGCTTGATGATCGCGGTGACCAACTTCATGACTTGTTGCTCCCCTCGAGGACCGCAGTGGCGCCGGCGGCGACACTGGGCTTGCTGCCGCCACGGGCGCCGATGCCGCTGCCGAACTCGTACGCGGTCTCCGCGTGCTCGGCCTCGTCGATGCCGGCGACCTCGGCCTCCTCGTCGGCGCGGAAGCCGACGGTGAGCTTGACCAGGTAGCCGAGGACGAGGCTCAGCACGAACGAGTACGCGAGCACGGCCAGCGCGCCGACGGCCTGCCGCCACAGCTGGTCGACGCCGCCGCCGTAGAAGAGGCCGTCGATGCCCGCCGGGGCGGCGGAGCTGGCGAAGAAGCCGATGAGAATGGTGCCCGAGAGGCCACCGACCAGGTGCACGCCCACGACGTCGAGCGAGTCGTCGAAGCCGAATCGGTACTTCAGGCTGACCGCCAGGGCGCACAGGGCGCCGGTGATCGCGCCGATCGCGATGGCGCCGAGCGGGGTGACCGCCGAGCAGGCCGGGGTGATCGCGACCAGACCCGCGACGACGCCGGACGCGGCGCCGAGCGTGGTGGCGTTGCCGTCGCGGACCCGCTCCACGAGCAGCCAGCCGAGCATCGCGGCGGCGGTGGCGACCAGGGTGTTGACGAAGGTGACGCCGGCGGTGGCGTTCGCGCCGAGGGCGGAGCCCGCGTTGAAGCCGAACCAGCCGAACCACAGCAGACCCGCGCCCAGCACGACCAGCGGCAGGCTGTGCGGCTTCATCCGGTCCTTCGGCCAACCGACGCGCTTGCCGAGGACGAGCGCCAGCGCGAGACCCGCCGCACCGGCGTTGATGTGGACCGCCGTGCCGCCCGCGAAGTCGATGGCGAGCAGCTTGTTGGCGATCCAGCCGCCCGCGTCGACGACGTTGCCGTCAGCGTCCTTGCCGTCGAAGTCGAACACCCAGTGCGCGACCGGGAAGTACACGAGCACGGCCCACAGGCCGGCGAACAGCAGCCACGGCCCGAAGCGCGCCCGGTCGGCGATCGCGCCGGAGATCAGCGCCACCGTGATGATGGCGAACATCGCCTGGAACGCGACGAAGACGGTGCTCGGGATGGTCCCCGACAACGACTCCTTGCCGAGCAGGCCGTCGAGGCCGAAGAACTCGAACGGCTTGCCGAGCAGACCGGCGCCGACGTCGGTGCCGAACGCCATCGAATAGCCGACCAACACCCAGAGCACACCGACCACGGCGATTGCGCCCAGGCTCATCATCATCATGTTGAGCACACTCTTCGACCGGACCATGCCCCCGTAGAAGAAGGCAAGTCCCGGCGTCATCAACAGCACCAGTGCGGCACTGGTGAGCACCCAGGCGGTGTCCCCTGTATCCACGTCGACCTCCACTGCACGTCGGTTGCAGGGAGCATCGGTATGTCCTGTTTCACGCGGTTGCGCCTCAGGTTTCGGGCAGGTGAACTGTCCCGCCCCTGGTGTTACGGGCAGGTTTCGCGGGCTTGAAGCAAGCAGTTCCGCCCGCGATCAGTCCGGGTCGCCGCGGAATTTCCGGTGACGGACCGTGCGAGCACGACTCGACTTTGCGGTGGTTCGTGTGATCCCGCGCCAAGCCCTGACGACGCTGGGTCACCAGCGGTGAGACGCCGGGCCACGTGGTCGCGACCGAGCCTGCCAGACCGGCCGGGGGGGGGGGGCCCCCGGCGGGGGGGGGGGGGGGGGGGGGGGGAGGTGTATGGGGGGGGGGGGGGGGGGGGGGGAGGGGTGGGGGGGGGGAGGGGGTGGTGCATGGTCGAGGGCCTGACCTCCCGTGTTGGCAGGCAAC
>NZ_JBVJVK010000070.1:0-40159 GCF_055603705.1 Actinosynnema sp. NPDC037264
GCTGTGGGCACTGTTGCGCGACAACCGGCCGTTCACAACGACAAGTTCCGCCACACCAGCGCCCACAGCCACTTGACACGGGTCATTAAGACTCGCCGGTTAGCGTCCCCCGGCACGAGAGCTGCCGTGCACACCAGGTTCGGTCCGCCGGAGGTGGTCCGGGTCGTGGAGTCGGCCGTGCCCGTTCCCGGGAAGGACGACGTGCTGATCGAGGTGCGCGCGACGACGGTGACGTCGGCGGAGTGCGCGATGCGGCGGGGTGAGCCGCGGTGGGGACGGGTGGTCAACGGCGCGTCCGGCAGCATCGGCACGTGCGCGGTGCAGCCGGCCAAGCTGTTCGGCGCGTGCGACGTCGTGTTCGGCATGTCGGTGCGCAAGAACGCCGGGTTGCTCGTCGTCAAGGAGATGACGGAGGACGGGCGGCTGCGGGTCGTGGTGGACCGGACCTACCCGTTGGAGCGCATCGCCGAGGCCCGCCGGTACGTCGACTCCGGGCACAAGCGGGGCAACGTGGTGATCAGCGTGGTGGACTAGCCGGGTGATCACCTACGACCGCCGGGCGTTCGTGCAGGCGTTCCTCGACGCCCACCCGGACGCCAAGCAGGGCTACTACGCGAGCAACGCCTTCAACGCCGCGCTGCGCGAGCACCGGTTGCGGGTCCTGGACGGGTTGCAGCGGCTGTTCGGGCTCACGCTGGAGCACGACCGGGTGCCGCGTGATCAAGCCGCGCTGTTCATGCTGTTCCGCACCACGGCGTCGTCGTACGTCAAGATCACCGCGCCGGGTGAGGGGATGGCGGAGGCCGGGCTGCTCTACCGGCAGTTGGCGGGCACCCCGGCGCAGCGGCACGTCCTCGACGGCCTGCACCGGATCGCCGCGTGCAACGACCGGTCGCGCGACGCCCACCTGGACGTGCTGGAGTCGCTGGTCGAGGTGTTCCTCGGCGATCGCGCGGGCACGACCGTGACGTCGGCGGACCTGGCCGCCATCGGGGTGGACGACACGGCCGGCCCGAACAGCTCCGACTTCGACCTGTGGGAGGACTACTGAGCCCGCAGGAACCGCGCCCACGACGCGGCGGGGAAGGTGATGGTGGGAGCGGGGTTCTTCGAGTCCCGGGCCGCCACCCGGGTTGCCGCCAGTGTCGCCGCCTGTGCCGGGAGGTGCGCCACCTCCACGCAGTTGGCGCTGCTGTTGCTGCGGGAGCTCTTACGCCACAGGGTCATTCGCCCATCGTTTCACGCAAGTCCCTTGAGGTGATCCAGCGTCTCCTCCTCGGTGTAGGCCGAACGCCGCAGTGCGGCCCACGTCGCCTCGAACACCTCGATCTGGTCCTCCTCGTCGATGAACAGGCTCGCGACCTTGTTCTCCAGCAGCACCAGGCTCGGCTCGTCGTCGTACTCCAGGATCACGAACGGTCCGTTGAGGCCGCCGTGCAGTTCTGCATCGGTCGGCATGACCCGCACGGTGACGTTGGGCCTTTCCCCGGCGTCGATGAGATGCCGGATCTGGCGGCGGTGCGCCCCCGGGTCGTGGAATGGGCGCTCCAGAACGCTCTGCTCGATGATCACGCTCAACTTGAGCGGAGTGTTGCGGCTGAGCAACCCCTGGCGCGCCATTCGACTGGTCGCGAGGGCATCCACCTGGGCCTCGGTGAGCCCTTGTCCGGTCGCTGCGATAATCGACCGCGCGTACTCCGGTGTTTGCAGCAGGCCTGGGATCATCAAGGGCTCGTAGTTGAGCAGTGAACTTGCTTCGTCCTCGAAGTCGGCCCAGGTCTGCCAGTCCTCGGGCAGGTTTTGGTTGTTCATGCGCAACAGGCCGCGTTGTTCGGCGTGCCGGGCGAGGTCGAGGAGTTCGACACGTTGTTTGCGCGCAACCTTGTAGCAGTCGAGCAGCTTTTCCAGGTCGTCCAGGTAGACGCCGATCTCCGACGACTCGATGCGGCTGATCTTGCTCGCGGACATGCCCGCCGCCTCGCCGACGGCGTCCATGCTGAGGCCGGCGGTGGTGCGGAGTTTGCGGAGGACGTGCGCGAGTCGGCGGGAGCGGGCGGATGTTCCAGCGCGGCGTGCCATGCGATCAAGTTAGGGGGGTTGCAAATTGCATCGCAAGGAGAGTCACTCGATCGAGTTATTGCCGAAAATAAGGCAAGGCTGCAAATGTTGCGGCATGGAGCCGATCATCAAGGTGACGTCGCCGAAGCGCGAGTGGTTGTTGCGGTGCTACTCCGAGGAGGAGGACGTGATGGCGCTGGAGGTCCAGGACGGCGGGATCGACGTCTTCCTGCCGTCGGGGGTGGACGGCGTCCGACTCGAAGCGGCGCAGATCGCGGCGTTCCGGGAGGCGCTGGACGAGGCCATCGCGCAGGCCGAAGCCGATCTGCGGGCTGCCGCCCGGCCCTGAACATCAAGACTTGCCCAAGGTGTGCCGATTCGACTATCCCGGTCCAGTGTGATCCGGCACACTCACTCGGCATGGCGGAAGCGACGAGCGCACCGGAGCAACCGGAACTGAAACGGGCCATCGGCCCGAAGCTGCTGCTGTTCTTCGTGGTCGGTGACATCCTCGGCACCGGCATCTACGCCCTCACGGGCAACGTCGCGGGCAAGATCGGCGGCGCGCTGTGGCTGCCCTTCCTGATCGCGTTCGTGGTGGCGTTCCTGACCGCGTTCAGCTACCTCGAACTCGTCGGCAAGTACCCCAAGGCGGCCGGCGCGGCGCTGTACACCAACCGCGCGTTCAAGATCCAGTTCCTCACCTTCATGGTGGCGTTCGCGGTGATGAGCTCGGGCATCACGTCGGCGTCGTCGGCCGCGCTCGCGTTCGGGCGCACGTACCTCCAATCCGTCATCAAGGAGTTCTTCTCCGACACGTTCACCGTGTCGGCGACGCTGGTCGCGATCCTGTTCATCGTCGGCCTGGCGCTGATCAACTTCCGGGGCGTCTCGGAGTCGGTCAAGGCGAACGTCGTCCTGACCTGCATCGAGCTGTCCGGCCTGGTGATCATCATCGCGATCGGCATCTACGCGGTGCTGGCGGGCGACGGCGACGCGAGCCGGTTGACGCAGGTCGACCCGGCGCCCGACCAGAGCGCGCTCGTCGCGATCACGTCCGCCACCGCGCTGGCGTTCTTCGCGATGGTCGGGTTCGAGGACTCGGTGAACATGGCCGAGGAGACGCAGAACCCGACCCGGATCTTCCCGCGCGCGATGCTGTGGGGCATGGTGATCGCGGCGCTGATCTACGTGCTGGTCGCGATCACGTCGTCGCTGCTCATCCCCGCCGACGAGCTGTCGAAGGCAGGCTCCTCGGCGCTGCTGCGGGTCGTGCAGGTCGGCGCGCCGGGCTTCCCGCTGTGGATCTTCGCGCTGATCGGCCTGTTCGCGGTCATCAACTCGGCGCTGATCAACATGCTGATGGCCAGCCGGTTGGTCTACGGCATGGCGAACGAGCGGATCATCCCGAAGGTGTTCGGCACCGTCCACCCGTTCCGCCGCACGCCGTGGATCTCGATCGTCTTCACGTCGGGGGTCGCGATCATCCTGGTGTCGACCACGGACATCGCCAAGCTCGGCGGCACGACGGCGTTGCTGCTGCTGGTCGTCTTCACCATCGTCAACGTCGCGGTGCTGGTGCTGCGCAAGGAGAAGGTCGACCACAAGCACTTCCGCGCGCCGACGTGGGTGCCGGTGCTCGGCGCGATCACGTGCGCGTACCTGGCGAGCCCGCTGTCGGGCCGCGCGTCGGCGGACTACGAGATCGCGCTGTACCTGCTCGCGGCCGGCGTCGTCCTCTGGCTCATCAACCGCCTGGTGCACGGCAAGGTGACGTTCGACCCGGAGAAGCTGTCCAAGTGACCCGTCGACGGTGGTGGGGCGCGTGCTGCGGCCCACCACCGTCGACGTGGGTCAGGCGTCGAGTTCGGCCAGCACGGCCAGGAGCCGTTCGCGGTCCTCGTCGTCCTGGCGGACCCGGCGGCCGTGGATGCCGCCGCCCGGCATCGCGGCGTCGCGCTCGGCCAACGCGCGCAGCCCGGGCAGCAGCGGGGCGGCGTCGGCGCCCAGTTCCCGCAGCGACTCGACCAGCCAGCCGCCCGGGCCGACCCACGCCAGCCGCTGCCGGACGGCGTCGAGGAGGGGCTGGGCCTCGCCCGTCACGCGGCGGATCGCGAGGGCCGCGGAGTGGGTGTCGTGCTCGTCGGCCAGCAGTTCGCGGAGTCGGGGCAGCAGAGCGGCGGCCGGTGGTCCGATCAGGCCCGCCAGCTCGGCGGCGTCCGCCACGTGCCGGGCGCTGTCCAGCGCGTCGGCGACGGCGTCGAGCGGGGTGGTGGTGTCGCCGGCGTGCGGCAGCAGCCGCGCCGCTTCGAGCCGCAGCCGGATGGTGGCCGGGTCGTCGCCCGCGGCGGTGGTGGCGACGGCGCGGAGCGCGGGCAGCAGGTCGTCCAGCGGAAGGCCGTGGCGCAAGGCGGTCCGCGCGGCCGGGACGGGTGAGCTCACGGCGGCTTCGGCCACGCAGGAGCGCACGTGGTCGAGGTCGTCGGTGATCGCGGCGAGGGCCGAGGCGCAGTCGAGCCGGTGCCGCCAGGACGCCGCCGGGTCGTCGCGGACCCCCGTCAGCGCGGGCACCGCCGCCGACGCCGCCGGACCCATCACGGCCAGCGCGCGGACCGCCCACCACTGGTCGTGCGGGACGAGCGCGACCAGCTCGGGCACGGCGTCGGCCGCGTCCGCGCCCCACCGGTGCAGCAGCCTGGTGAGGGTGTTCACCTCGTTGTGCCACCGCATCCGGCCGAGCATCGCGGCGTAGTCGGACGACGGCTGCCACCGGGTCGGCAACGCCGCCAACCGCCGCCGCACCGCGTCCAGCAGCACGGGGTCGCAGGCCACGCCGGTGTCGATGAGCAGCTCGACGACGTCGTGCGTGAGGGCGCCCGCCACGAGCGCCGTGGTGAACGGCGAACGCCAGCGCGGGTCGCCGAGCGTGATCAGGATGTCCAGGCTCAGCCCGAACAGGCGTCCCTCGATGGAGTCCACATCGGTCGGAGCGGGCTCGGCCACGACCGCCGCCAGCGACTCGGCGGCCAGGGGAGCGGCGGCCGGCACGTCGCGCACCGCGGTCGCGGCGGACAGCCGCACGTTCGGGTCGGGGTGGTCGACCGCGGCGGCGAGCAGGGGCGCGCTCTGCGCACGTGCCGCCCGCGACCCCACGCACCGCTCGTAGACGGCGTCGACGGCCCGGCGCGCGGCGTCGGCCGACCCGCGCTCGAACAACGTCCGGCACAGCCCGGCGAACTCCGCGCCGTCGACGCGCGCCACGACGTCCGCGAACGGGTACCCCGACCAGACCCAGTTCCGCACCGGCTCGCCGTCGAGCCAGCAGTCGACCACCGCGGCCGTCGCCCCCTCCGGCCACGGCAGCCCGGCGTCCGCGATCGCCCACAGCGCACCGGCCCGGACGGCGGCCGGACGCGACGGCGCCAGCTCGCCGGTCAGCCACTCGGCGCTCTGCGCGGGCGCCTGCCGACCGGCGGCGGCCAGCAGGCCGGCCACCACGCGCGGCGACCGCTCGCGCTTGCGCCGCGCCCGCAACGCCGCCACCACCTCGGCGGCGGGCGGGAGGTTGCCGAGCAGGTAGGTGGCGACGTGCCGGACCTCGACGTCCGGGTCCTCCAGCAACGGCAGCAGCCGCCCCGTCTCGCGCCCCAGCGCCGCGTCGACGTCCGCCAGCACGTCCGGCGGGCCGTCGCCGGTCTCGGCGATCGCGCCGAGCAGGTGCACCAGGCCCGCGCGCCGCGGCGTGGCCGGATCGGCGGCGAGCCGGGCGACGAACGGCACCGCCCGCGGCGTCGCCGAGTACAGCGTGCCCTGGTGGTAGATGCTGCCGAACAGGTGCTCGAAAGCCTCGCCGGCCGACGCCTCGTCCTCGCCGACGGCGGCGCGCAACGTCCGGGGCACGTCCCGCGCCGAGCCGTACGCGTGGTCGAGGGACGCCCAGTCGACGTCGTCCACGCCGTCGAGAGCGGCGGCGGTCATCGGTCTGCTCCCATGAGCGGTGCAGCGTAGGCGGTCAGGCCGCTTCCACCCGGTACGGGTCGTGCTCGGCGAGCAGCTTCTCCAGCCGCGCCTGGTCGACGCGGCTCACCACGTAGGTCTCCTCCTGCCGGTCGCGGACGCACTTGGCCAGGGTGAACGCCGACGTGACGGTGAACAGCAGGCCGAGCGCCAGGAAGGCGCGCACCCAGCCGTCCACCGGCAGGTAGGCGACACCGAGGCCGACGGCGGCCAACGAGATGGCGAAGGAGATCACCGCCTGCGCGTAGAAGGCGTTGGTGGTCGGCGAGTGCGGTTTCGCGGTCATGGCCGAAGCGTCCCCGCCGACCGGGCCCGGTGTCATGAGTACCGCTACTCAATCACGCGTGCGCTCCCTGGTGGCGGCGCAGCTCGGTGGCGTCGTGCGCGCTGAAGACGTCGACCGAGTCGCCGTGGTCGCGCACCAGTTGCCGCAACCGCTTCTGGTTGGCCACGCGCAGCTCCGGCAGCACCTGCATCCGCTTCTGCATGTACCCCAACGCGGGCGGGCAGTGCCGTTCGGCCGCCATCTCGCCGTGGAAGAAGTACGAGTCGCCCGCGTGCAGCAGCCACCGGTCGCCGACCCGGACCGCCACGCCCGTGTGCCCGTGCGTGTGCCCGAACAACGGCACCAGCAGCACGTCCGGCCGCACCTCGCGCACGCCGTCGAAGCCGAACCACGTCTCGCCGGTCGCCTCGTGCGGAGTCCACTTCGGCCCGTGCGCCCACTGGGCGTCCGGGTAGCGCATCCGGTCGTTGCCCGACCGGCCCGGACGCGTCGCCGCGGCCAGCTCCTCCGCCGAGACGTGCACCCGCGCGTGCGGGAAGTCGCGCAGGCCGCCGGCGTGGTCGAAGTCCAGGTGCGTCAGCACGACGTCGCGCACGTCCGAAGCGGCGAACCCGAGCGCTTCCACCTGGCGCAGCGCGGTTTCCGCCTCCGCCAGCGCGGGCCGGGCCATCGACCGCCAGCGGCGCACCAGCGTCTCGTCCGGCCGCCGCACGTCGTCGAGGCCGAGACCGCTGTCGACGAGCACCAGGCCGTCGTCGGTCTCCAGCAGCAGCACGTGGCAGACGAGCTCGGCGGCCCGGAAGTAGGAACCCTCACCGCTCACCAGCTTCCCGCCGAACGGGCGCATGGTGCCGCAGTTCAAGTGGTGCGCCTTCACGGTTCCGTCCTTCCCAGGAGTGCGCCGAGCCGGGCGGCGACGGCGTGCAGGGGGTCCAGCGAACGGCGGGTGCGGGCGAGCAGCAGCGCGCCCTCGATGGCGGCCAGCACGACCGTCGCCAGGTCGTCGTCGCCCACGTGCTCGGCGATGAGCCGCTGCCACGAGGCGTAGACGTCCTCGCAGGCGACGCGGATCGGCTCGCTGTCCGACGCCGCGTCCAGCGCCACCGTGGCGACGGGGCACCCGTTGCGGAAGTCCGAAGCCAGCAGGTCCTGGCTGAGCAGCTCCAAGGCGCGGGGAAGCGCTTTCGAGGGGTCGGTCTCGGCGGCCAGCACGGCGGCGAGCGCGTCGCACAGGTCGTTGCCCGCCAACGTCACCGCCTCGACCGCCAACTGCTCCTTGCCGCCCGGGAAGTGGAAGTAGAGGGAGCCCTTGGGCGCGCCGCCCTCGGCGAGCACCTGGTTGATCCCCGTCGCGTGGTAGCCCTGCGCCCGGAAGAGGTCGGCCGCGGTGCGCACCACGCGTTGCCGGGTGTCGGTCCGTCTTGGCATGTTTTTACTATAGAGACCGGTCTAGTAACTACGTCAAGGGGAGAGTCGCTCGGATACGCTCCTGACCCATGCTGGAGATCGCCCACGGCGCGGCACGCGCCGTCATCGCACCCGAGGGTGCGGGACTCAAGTCCTACGAGGTCGGCGGCGTGCCGTACGTGGAGACGTACGACGACGAACCGCCCATGGGCAGCGGCGCGGTGCTGGTGCCGTGGCCCAACCGCACGGCCGGTGGCAGATGGGTGCTCGACGGCGAGGAGCAGCAGCTGGAGATCGGCGAGCCCGCGCGGGGCAACGCCATCCACGGGCTGGTGCGCCGCGCGATCTGGGGCACCGTGGAGCACACCGGGTCGCTGATCTCGCTGGAGACGCCCGTCGCCGGTCTCGGCTGGCCGGTCGAGCTGCGCACCACCATCACGTACGCGCTCGACGACAACGGCCTGACCGTCTCGCACGGCGTCACCAACGTGGGTGACAAGCGGACCCCGTTCGGGGTGGGCACGCACCCGTACCCGCGGGCCGGCGCCTCCCTGACGGACGAGACCTCGCTGTCGCTGGCCGCCACGACCGTGCTGCCGGTGGACCCGCAGACCATGATCCCGAACGGCCCGGCCGTGCCCGTGGAGGGCGACTACGACTTCCGCGTGGCGCGGCTGCTGGAGGGCGTGGAGCTCGACACCGCGTTCGGCGGGTGCGAGCCGGTGGACGGGCTCGTGCGGCACGTGCTGAAGGGCCCGGCCGGCGGGGTCGAGGTGTGGGCGGACCCGGACTTCAAGTGGGTGCAGGTCTACACGCCGGACAACTTCCCCGGTCGTGGCCGCGCGGTGGCGATCGAGCCGATGACGTGCCCGCCGGACGCGTTGAACAGCGGGATCGACCTGCTGTGGCTGGAGCCGGGCGAGTCGTGGGCCGGGCGGTGGGGTTTGCGCCCGTTGTCGTAGACCGTTAGCGTCGCTAACTATGAACGTCGCTATCACGGGTGGGTACGTCGTCCCGGTCGTCGGAGAGCCGATCGAGGGCGGCACGGTCCTGGTCCAGGACGGGAAGATCGTCGCGGTCGGCTCGGACGTCGAGGTGCCGGACGGCGTCCCGGTCGTCGACGCGGCGGGCGGTTGGGTGCTGCCCGGCTTCGTGGAGGCGCACGGCCACCTCGGCGTGCACGAGGAGGGCGAGGGCTGGGCCGGGCAGGACACCAACGAGATGACCGACCCCAACGGCGCCCGGCTGCGCGCGTTGGACGCGATCAACGCCGCCGACCAGGGCTTCGCCGACGCCCTGGCCGGCGGCGTCACGACCGCGGTGGTCAAGCCCGGTTCGGGCAACGTCATCGGCGGCCAGACCGTGGCGGTGAAGTGCTGGGGCCGCACGGCCGACGAGATGCTGGTGCGCAACCCCGTGAGCGTGAAGAGCGCGTTGGGGGAGAACCCGAAGCGGGTGTACGGGGAGCAGAAGAAGCTGCCGTCCACGCGCCAGGGCGTGGCCGCGGTGATCCGCGACGCGTTCACCAAGGCGCAGGACTACGTGGCCAAGCGGGACGAGGCGGACGGCGCGTTCGAGCGGAACACCACGTCCGAGGTGCTGGCGCGGGTGCTGTCGGGTGAGCTGCCGTGGTGCCAGCACTGCCACCGCGCGGACGACATCGCGACCGCGTTGCGGCTGGCGGAGGAGTTCGGCTACCGGCTCATCGTCAACCACGGCACCGAGGGGCACCTGATCGCGGACGTGCTGGCGGAGCGCGACGTCCCGGTGATCATCGGGCCGCTGTTCACGTCGCGGTCGAAGGTCGAGGTGCGGCAGCGCTCGTTGCGCAACCCGGGGATCCTGGCGCGTGCGGGCGTGCGGATCGCGATCACCACGGACCACCCGGTCGTGCCGATCCACTTCCTCGTGCACCAGGTGACGTTGGCCGTGAAGGAAGGCCTGGACCCGCGCGTGGGTCTGGAGTCGATCACCGTGAACCCGGCGGCCATCATGGGCCTGGACGACCGCGTGGGTTCCCTGCGCCCCGGCTTGGACGGCGACGTCGTGATCTGGTCGGGCGACCCGCTGGACGTGATGAGCCGCGCCCTGAAGGTCTTCGTGGAGGGCCGCGAGGTCTACCGCTACGAGAACGGCGAGGAAGTCGTCACCAACCCCTTCTACGCCGAACTCTGACCCGCGAGTCGACCACCCGGGTCCCGCGAGCCGAACGCCCGGGACCCCCGAATAATTCGGGGGTCCCGGGCGTTCGGCACGCGGGTCAGTGGCGGAGGGTGCGGCCGATGACCAGGCGCTGGATCTGGTTGGTGCCCTCGAAGATCTGGAGCACCTTGGCCTCGCGCATGTAGCGCTCCACCGGGAAGTCGCGGGTGTAGCCGGCGCCGCCCAGCACCTGCACGGCGTCCGTCGTCACCTTCATCGCGGCGTCGGTGCAGACCAGCTTCGCGATCGCGGCCTGGCGGCGGAACGGGAGGCCGCGGTCGCGGCGGCGGGCCGCGTCCAGGTAGGTGGCACGGGCGGACTCCACCGCGGCGGCCATGTCGGCCAGCAGGAACTCCAGGCCCTGGAAGTCGATGATCGCGCGGCCGAACTGGGTGCGCTGCTTGGCGTACGCCACGGCCTCGTCCAACGCCGCCTGCGCCAGGCCGACGCCGCACGCCGCGATGCCCAGCCGGCCGGAGTCCAAAGCGGACAGTGCGATCTTCAGGCCGTCGCCCTCGGCCCCGATCAGGCGGTCGGCCTCCAGCCGGACGCCGTCGAACGACAGCTGCGCCGTGATCGAGCCGGTCAGGCCCATCTTGCGCTCCGGCTTGGCGGCCGTGAGGCCCTCGACGTGGCCCGGCGCGAAGAAGCAGCTCACGCCCTTGCCGCCCTCGTCCGACGTGCGTGCCATCAACGTGTAGAAGTCGGCGACCCCCGCGTGCGTGATCCAGGCCTTCGTCCCGTTCACGGTGTAGTGGTCCCCGTCGCGCACGGCCCGCGTCGACAGCGCGCCGGCGTCGGAGCCAGCGTGCGCCTCGGACAACGCGTACCCGCCCAGCTGGTCACCGGCCACCACGTCGGGCAGCCAGCGCGACTTCTGCGCGTCGTCCCCGAACGTCGCCAACGCGTAGCTGGACATGACGTGCACCGACAGCCCGACCGCGACCGACATCCACGCCGACGCGACCTCCTCCAACGCCTGCAGGTACACCTCGTACGGCTGCTCACCCCCGCCGAACCGCTCCGGGTACGGCAGCCCGAGCAACCCGGTCTTGCCGAGCAGCCGGAACGCCTCGCGCGGGAACCGCGAGTGCTCCTCCGCCTCGGCGGCGTGCGGCGCGAGCTCGTCGCGCGCGATCTCGCGGACGAGGGCCAGCAGGTCCTCGGCCTCGGTGGTGGGCAGCAGGCGCTCGGCGGGCATCGTCGACCTCCGGATCACGGGGTACTGTCACCAGTACTGTAGGACGTACTCCAGTACTGGAGCCAGGCACTGTGACAGAGTTGCCGCCCATGACCTCGATCGTGCGCCGACCGCTGACGCCCCGGCAGGTGGAGCTGCTGGGCAGGCTGGAGGCGCTCGTGCTCGCCGAAGGGTTCGCGCACTTCACGCTGGACGACCTCGCCGCCCGCCTGCACTGCTCGAAATCCACCCTCTACGCGCTGGCCCCGAGCAAGGAGCAGTTGGCGGTGAAGGTGGTCGGCCGCTACTTCAAGGGCGCGGCCGAGCGGATCGAGCAGCGCATCGCCGAGGTCGCGGACGTCCGCGCCCGCGTCGGCACGTACCTGGCCGGCGCGGCCGAGGAGCTGCGGCGGGCGTCGGCCCGGTTCATCACGGACGTGTCCGCGTTCGCGCCCACGCGCAGCACCTACGAGCGCAACGCCCGCGCCGCCGCCGAGCGGATCCGCGAGTTCATCCAGGAGGGTGTCCGCGACGGGGTGTTCCGGGACGTGCATGCGACCCTGATCGCCGAGATGGCCGGTCTGCTCATCGAGGGCATCCAGACCGGTGTGCTGACCCGGCGCGCGGGGGTCTCGGACGCCGAGGCGTTCACCGCGCTGGGTGAACTGCTGCTGGACGGGTTGCGGAGAGAACGGAGCCAGTCGTGATCGTCGTTGCAGGTGAGGCGCTGGTCGACCTCGTGCCCACGCCCGAGGGCGCCCTCGCGCCGCGGCTGGGCGGCGGGCCGTACAACGTGGCCGTGGCCGCCGGGCGCCTCGAAGCGCCGGTGAGCTTCCTGTCCCGGGTGTCGACCGACCTGTTCGGCGACCGGCTCATCGAGCGGCTGCACGCCTCGGCCGTGCGCACCGACCTGGTCCAGCGCGGCGAGCAGCCGACGACGCTGGCCGTGGTCGGGCTGGCCGACGACGGCTCGGCGCGCTACTCGTTCTACGTCGAGGGCACGGCGGACCGCCAGGTGACCGACCCGGGCCCGCTGCCCGCCGGCACCAGGGCGGTGTCCTTCGGCACGCTGTCGATGGTGCTGGAGCCGGGCGCGAGCACGTACGAGCGCGTGCTGTGGCGCGAGGCCGAACGCGGCGCGCTCACCGTGCTCGACCCGAACATCCGCGCGGGCCTCATCCGCGACCCGATGGCCTACCGCGACCGGTACGACTCGTGGCTGCCGCACGTGGGCCTGCTGAAGGTGTCCGTCGAGGACGCGCGGTGGCTGGCCGACCTGCCGGAGGACGCGCCCGAGGACGCCGTGCTGGAGGTCGTGCGCGACTGGCAGGGCGCGGGCCCGGCCGCCGTCGTGCTCACCCGCGGCGGCGACGGGCTGGCCGTGCTGACCGCCGCCGGCGACGTGATCCGCGTCCCACCCACGCCCGTGGACGTGGTCGACACCATCGGCGCGGGCGACACCGTGCAGGGCGCGCTGCTCGCCTGGCTGCACGCGCACGACGCGCTGTCCGTCGAGGCTGTCCGTGGTCTGGACGCCGCGCGGTGGGGCCGGGCGCTGGCCTACGCGGGCGCCGCGGCGGCCATCACGTGCTCCAGGGCGGGCGCCGAGCCACCCTTCAAACGCGAGCTGGAGATGACCTAGCTCTCACCCCGCGTGAGATGGAGAAACAGCCCTGAAGGGCTACCGTGGTGGATGCACGCTAGCCACCCATGCATCCGGATGTGATGCCGGTCCCATCTCACAGAATCGGTTCACACCGCGGCTGTGTGGAGGGTCGTCCTCTGACTAGCGTGGGAGAACTGACAGGACCCCAACGGGGTGGTGCTGCGGTGCGGGGCGATCCCACGCCCGCGCGCGTGCGTGCGAGATCCGCATGAGCCACCCCGCCCTAGCGTGAGAGGGACTCTGCATGCCCGACGCGACGACTGCGCCGAACGACACCCGTACCGTCGCGCTGCGCCATCCGGGCGGAGAGCACGAGATGAAGGTAGTACCGGCCACCGAAGGTGCGCCCGGTATCGACCTCGGGAAGCTCCTGGCCACAACAGGTCTGGTCACACTGGACAGCGGGTTCGTCAACACCGCGTCCTGTTCCTCCGAGATCACCTACATCGACGGTGACGCCGGCATCCTGCGCTACCGCGGCTACCCGATCGAGCAGCTCGCCGAGAAGTCGAACTTCATCGAGGTCAGCTACCTGCTGATCTACGGCGAGCTGCCGACCCAGGCCCAGCTGGAGGAGTTCTCCTCCAAGATCAACCGGCACACGCTGCTGCACGAGGACCTGAAACGGTTCTTCGACGGCTTCCCGCGTGACGCCCACCCCATGCCCGTGCTGTCCTCGGCGGTGTCCGCGCTGTCGACGTTCTACCAGGACAGCCTCAGCCCCTTCGACGCCAACCAGGTCGAGATCTCCACGATCCGCCTGCTGGCCAAGGTGCCCACCATCGCGGCCTACGCCTACAAGAAGTCCGTGGGCCAGCCGTTCCTGTACCCGGACAACTCCCTGGGTCTGGTGGACAACTTCCTGCGCATGACGTTCGGCTTCCCGGCCGAGCCCTACGACGTCGACCCCGACCTGGTGCGGGCGCTCGACCTGCTGTTCGTGCTGCACGCCGACCACGAGCAGAACTGCTCCACGTCGACGGTGCGCCTGGTCGGCTCGTCCGAGGCGAACCTGTTCGCGTCCATCTCGGCGGGCATCAACGCGCTGTTCGGCCCGCTGCACGGCGGCGCGAACTCCGCGGTGCTGGAGATGCTGGAGAAGATCCGGCGCGAGGGCGGTGACGTCAACGCGTTCGTGAAGAAGGTCAAGAACAAGGAGGACGGCGTCCGCCTGATGGGCTTCGGCCACCGGGTCTACAAGAACTACGACCCGCGCGCCGCGATCATCAAGAAGACGGCCGACGAGATCCTCGGCAAGCTCGGCGCGTCCGACGAGCTGCTGGACATCGCGAAGGCGCTCGAGGAGACCGCGCTCGCCGACGACTACTTCGTCGAGCGGAAGCTGTACCCGAACGTCGACTTCTACACCGGCCTGATCTACCGCGCGATGGGCTTCCCGACGAAGTTCTTCACCGTGCTGTTCGCGCTCGGCCGGCTGCCCGGCTGGATCGCCCACTGGCGCGAGATGATCAACGACCCGGCCACCAAGATCGGCCGCCCGCGGCAGGTCTACACCGGCGCGCCGGAGCGCTCGTTCGTGCCGCTCGACCAGCGCTGACCGCCGTTCCCACCACGCGCACGGCCGAGGCCCGCACCGATGTCCGGTGCGGGCCTTTCCCGTTGCGGCGCAACGATCAGCCGCCCAGCTCGGCGATCAGCGCGCGGTAGGTCGCGAACGCGGGCTTCGGGGTGTGGTCGTCGGTGGTGAGGCCGAAGTTGTGGAACAGCCCGGGTTTCGCGCTGTCGGCGTCGCGCAGCGCGAAGTGCGTGTAGCCGGAGATGTTCAGGCGCACGGCGTGCTCGGCGACGACGCGGACCACCGTCTCCACCACCTCCGCCTGCCGCTGCGGCGACCGGTCCGGGCCGGTGGGCCAGCCGTGCTCGGTGATGTGCAGCGGCACGTGCGCGAGACCGGCGGCGCGCAGGAGATCGCGGTGGTGCGCGAGGAGTCCCGCCACGCCCTCGGCCAGGTCGCCGTCGAGCGGGCGGAACACGTCCGGGAAGAAGTCGAGGCCCACGTAGTCGAGCGCGTCCGCGAACGCCGGGTCGCCGGCGGTCAGGTCGGCGAGGAACGACGACGCCGGGCCGAACAGCGGCGTGGTGTTGAAGCCGACCGCCAGGTCGTGGCCCAGGGCGCGGGCGTGGGACTTGGCCGCGACGACCCCGGCGGTGATCGCCTCCCGCACGCCCGGGTAGCAGCCGTCCAGCACCGGGTTGTCGGTCACGTTCGGCTCCTCGGTCACCTGGAGCGTCGCGGTGACCGCGCCGTGCCGCTCGACCAGCGAGCGCACGAAGTCGCAGTAGCCGGCCACGTCGCCGGCCTCCGACTGGTACTGCGCCACCAGGTCCAGCCGTCGACCGCGCACGGCGTACCGGGCGGCGTCTGCGGGCGTGGTCGGGGTGCTCCCGGTGTCCTTGAACGCGGTGTACGCGCGCACGACGAACGGGCGGCCGGGGCCCTGCAACTCGTCCAGCAGGGCACAGATGTGCTCGGGCGAGTCGGGCGCGCCGGTGGCCAGGCCGCCGGTGTCGTCACCGGTCGCGCCGCCGGGGTAGATGCCGAAGAGCATCGGGCTCAGTCCTCTCGGGTCGGCCAGATCAGGGAGCCGGCGCGGATGTCGTCCACGACCGTGTCGATCCACGCGAGCTCGGCGCGGGCCTGGCCCAGCGCGTACTCGGCCTCGATGACGTGCAGCCGGGGCACGCCGCCCGCCAGCACCTCGGCCAGTTCGCGCTCGTCGGCCGCGATGCGGGCGGACAGCCGTTGCCCGCGTTCGGTCAGGGCTTCGACGGCGCCGATCGGGCCGAGCGCGCCGAGGTGGGCGACCGCGCCGAGGAACTGCGTGAACTCCCGCCGCGGGGTGCGGATCTGGCTGTCCAGCCGGCGCACCAGCTCGTCGTGCCCGGCGTCGGTGAGGGCGTACACGGTCCGCTCGGGGCGGTTGCCGGTGCGCTCCGTGCCCTGCGGGACGACCCACCCGGCGGTGACGAGGGCCTCGACGACGTCGTACAGCGTGCCCCGGTTGATCGCGGCGGCCCGGTCGCCGCCGCGCGCCCGCAGGTCGGTGAGCATCTGGTACGGGTGCGTCGGGTGCTCCAGCAGGAGGCCCAGCACCGCGAGCACCAGCGGGTTGTCGAGCGCGCGTCGTGGCATGGCAGAAAACTATCAGTCGAAATCGACTATTGCGAAACGCGCTGGTCGTGCGGGACGCCGGTCGCGCTCCTAGGGTCGGTCCGTGGACTCCCCGACCGTGCTGTGGTTCCGACGCGACCTGCGGACCGCCGACCACCCGGCGCTCCTCGCGGCGGCCGAGCGGGCCTCACGCGTGCTCGCGCTGTTCGTGCTCGACCCCGTGCTGCTGAAGGCCTCCGGCGAGCCGCGGGTCGAGTTCCTGCACCGGTGCCTGCGGTCGCTGGACGCCGAGCTCGACGGGCGGCTCGTCGTGGTCGAGGGCGACCCGGTCGAGGTCGTGCCGCGGGTGGCCGCCGAGATCGGCGCGTCGTCCGTGCACGTCTCCGCGGACGCCGGGCCGTACGGGCGCGAGCGTGACGCGGCGGTGGCGGAGCGGGTCGAGCTGGTGCGCGCCGGGTCGCCCTACGCGGTCACGCCGGGGCGGGTCACCAAGGCCGACGGCACGCCGTACCGGGTGTTCACGCCGTTCCTGAAGGCCTGGTCGGAGCACGGCGTGCGCCCGCCCGCCGCCACCGACGCGTCGTCGGTGACGTGGATCCGGTCGGACCTCGGGCGCGAGCTGCCGCCGGGGGAGGCGCTGCCGGACGTGCGGGCGCTGTGGGAGGCGTTCCGCGACGAGAAGCTGCCCGACTACGCCACCCGCCGCGACCGGCCGGACCTCGACGGCACCAGCCGGTTCTCCGCGTTCCTGAAGTGGGGCGTGGTGCACCCGCGGACGTTGCTGGCCGACCTCGGGCGCGGTGCGGGCGCGAAGGTGTTCCGCACCGAGCTCGCCTGGCGCGAGTTCTACGCCGACGTGCTGTGGCACCGGCCGGACTCGGCGCGCCGCAACTACAACCGCGCGTTCGACCGCATGCCGCTGGACGACGACCGCGACCGGTTCGAGGCGTGGTGCGAGGGGCGGACCGGCTACCCGTTCGTGGACGCCGGGATGCGCCAGCTGCGGCAGGAGGGCTGGATGCACAACCGGGTGCGCATGGTGGTGGCGAGCTTCCTCGTCAAGGACCTGCACCTGCCGTGGTGGTGGGGCGCCCGGCACTTCATGCGCCACCTGGTCGACGGCGACCTCGCGTCCAACCAGCACGGCTGGCAGTGGGCGGCCGGGACCGGCACCGACGCCGCCCCGTACTTCCGGGTGTTCAACCCCGTCACGCAGGGCGAGAAGTTCGACCCCGACGGGGACTACGTGCGCCGGTACGTGCCCGAGCTGCGCGACGTGCCGGGCAAGGCCGTGCACCAGCCGCGTGACCCGATCGTCGACCACGCGCACGAGCGCCTGGAAGCACTCGCGCGCTACGCGGCCGTCAAGGGTTGAACTCCGTCAAAGGTTGAACGCCAACAGGGGTTGCGGCACGGCTAGCGCAGCACGTCCCGCAGCCGCACGCGGGCGCCCGTGCGCAGGATGGCGTTCGAGTAGACCTTGCCGCCCAGCCAGGTGATCGCCGCGATCGCGGCCAGCGCGAGCGCGATCGCCAGCAGCACCTGCCACGTCGGCGCGACGCCCATCGCCATCCGCCCCGGCATCAGGATCGGCGCGAACGGCGGCAGCACCGACAGCACCGCCACCGTCGTCCCGCCCGGGTCGGTGACCATGAAGTTGATCCCCAGCATGAACGCCACCACGATCGACATGCTGATCGGCATCAGCACCGACTGGAGCTCCTCCTGGCGCGACACCAACGACGCGGCGGCGGCGAAGACGGTGGCGTACAAGAAGAACCCGAGCACGTACCAGAGCAGGCCGGTGGCCAGCGCGCCGCCCGCCACGCCCGCGACGTCGACCACCCCCGACAACGACGCCAGCACGAGCCCGATGCCGCCGATCACGAGCAGCTGCAGCAGACCGACCGCGCCGAGCCCGACGACCTTGCCCAGCAGCAGCTGCCACGGCCGCAACGTCGCCAGCAGGATCTCCACCACCCGGCTGGACTTCTCCTCCACCACGCCCTGCGCGACCATCGCGCCGTAGACCAGCAGCGAGTAGTACAGCAGCCCGGCGATCACCAGGCCGATCGCCAGCCGCTGGCCCCGCTGCTCGTCCCGCTGCTCCAGCGCCACCACGTCGACGCTCGCGCGTTCCACGTTGCGCGCCACCTCGGCCGGGTCCACGCCCGCCTCGGCGAAGTGCGCGTCCAGGACCTGCTGCTTGACCAGCAGGTCGAGGGAGTTGCGCAGGGAGTCGCCCAGCGACTGCTCCACCACCACGCGCAGGTCGTCCGACGCGCCGGTGATCAGCGCGTCCAGGTCGCCCGAGCGCACCTGCTCCTCGGCCGCCGCCAGGTCGGTCACGTCGACCGTCTCCACCTCGCGGCCGAACGACCGCGCGGTCTGCTTCAACGGCTCCGCGAGCACGGTGGCCTGACCGCTGAGCGCGACCCGGTCGCGACCGGCGTCGTCGAACAGCACGGCCTGCAGCAGCACGTACCCCGCCAGCAGGGCGACGATCACCAGCGTGCCCCACACGAACGACTTCGTGCGCACCTTGCCCAGGAACTCCCGGCGGGAGACCAGGAACACCGCCCTGCCGGGGGTGAGGCTGCTCATGCGGCGGACTCCTCGGTCACCACGCTGCGGAACAACTCGGTCAGCGACGGCCGCTGCCGGGCGAACTCGTGCACCGGACCCGTGTCCAGGGCGGCGCGCAGCACGGCCTGGTCGTCCACGTCCGACGTGACCTCCAGGACCGTGCGGCCGGTCGACGTGTGCGCCGAGCGCACGCCCGGCAGGTGGTCGGCCCAGCCCGCGGGCGCCAGCGGCGCGTCCACGACCAGCTTCGACTCGCCGCCCGCGCGCAGCTCGTCCACCGAACCGGACGCCACGAGCGTGCCGCTGCGCACGATGCCCACCCGGTCGCACAACCGCTCGACCAGGTCCAGCTGGTGGCTGGAGAACACCACCGGCACGCCGCCCGCCGCCTTCTCGCGCAGCACGTTGCTCATCACGTCCACCGCGACCGGGTCGAGGCCGGAGAACGGCTCGTCCAGCACCAGCACGTCCGGCTCGTGCACCAGCGCCGCGGCCAGCTGCACGCGTTGCTGGTTGCCGAGGCTGAGCTTCTGCACCTCGTCGCCGCGGCGGTCGCGCAGGCCGAGGCGGGCGATCCAGTCCTCCGCCGAGCGGTGCGCGGCGTTGGTCGACAGGCCGTGCAGCTCGGCCAGGTAGACGAGCTGGTCCAGCACCTTCATCTTGGGGTAGAGCCCGCGTTCCTCGGGCATGTAGCCGATCCGGCGGCGGGTCTCGAAGGTGATCGGCGCGCCGTTCCACCTCACCTCGCCCGAGTCCGCGGCCAGCACGCCGAGCGCGATGCGCATCGCGGTGGTCTTGCCCGCGCCGTTGCTGCCGACGAAGCCGAACAGCTCGCCCGCCCGCACGTCGAAGGTCATCCGGTCGAGCGCGACGACCTCCCCGTAGCGCTTGGAGACCCGGTCGACCTCCAGCACTCCCTGTGCCACGTGCTCTCCTCCTGTCGTGACCGGTCGTGCCTAGCGGTAGACCTGCGTGGACAGCGGCGCGAACGGCGTGCGGCTGAACACCGCCTCGACCGGCAGGCCGAACACGTCGCAGATCCGCAGCGCCAGGTCGAGGCTCGGGTAGTGGTCGCCCCGCTCCAGCGCCCCGATCGTCTGGGGGTTGACCTCGACCGCCGCGGCCAACCCCGCCCTGGTCAATCCCCGTTCGACCCGAAGCACCCCGATCCGGTTGTGGATGGGTTGCCCGGGGCCTCGGCGCACCGGACTCATGCTACGAAGTGTTGCGAAAACCCAACAGAACGGCAAGTAAACAATTCACAGAATGGGCCGAACGGCGGTATCCGCGGGTCGTGCGACCGAAGGATCACGTTTCGGTGAAACGATACGTCGCCGGGAACCGAATCGAGTGTCGACGGGTCGAATTGCGCAGTAGGGCCGCAAGCCCCGTTGCCGTGAGGGGTGAACATGGAGCCGGACCAGTGGCTCGCGCAGTACGGAGAGAAGATCGAGCAGGCCAAGCGGAACGCCGCGCAGGCCGAGTCGCAGCTCGGCGGCGTCGGCGGTAGCGCGACGTCGCCGGACGGCCTGATCACGGTCACGGTCAACGCCTCGGGCGCGTTGACCGACCTGATCCTGCGCCCGCAGTTGCGCGGCGAGGACCCCGAGCGGATCTCCGGCGCGATCATGACCGCCGTCGCGCAGGCGCAGCGCGCCGCGGCGGGCAAGGTCGTCGAGATCATGACGGAGTTCGTCGGCGACAGCCCCGCGCTGGAGTTCGTGAAGGCGAAGATGCCCAACGGCTATTCGGGTGACGGCACGGACGCCGTGGAACCGGAGCCCGAGATCCAGCGTCGAGACACCAGGCCCGATGACGACTACTTCACCAACCCACCCGATGTCATGGCCTGAGCAGGGGGTAGATGACCATGTTCGACTCGTTCAACGTGAACCCGGAGGAGATCCGGGCGCACGCTGGCACGGTCGACCAGTTGACGCAGCGGATGCTCTCGGCCACCAACACCGCTGACCCGTCGCTGTCGACCGACGCCTTCGGCGTGTTCGGCTCGTTCCTGGCGCAGTTCCTGCTCAAGACGGCCGGCTCGTCACAGGACATCCTCGGCCAGGCCACGGAGACCGTCGCCGACATGTGCCAGGGCCTCAAGGAGGTCGCCGACCTCTACGAGAACGTCGACCTCGACAACGCGTTCGGCTTCACCGGAAGGGCACGGGGATGAGCGGGCAAGCCACCACCTCCCAGGGGCGTGACCCCTCGCACCTGATCGGCGACGTGCAGGGCACCGTCGCGGCGGTCGAGCGCGGCGACTGGGTCCAGGCCGGGCTCGGCATGGCGAACACCGCCATGGGCATCGTCGGCATGGCCAGCAACCCGTTGTCGGGCTTCCTGTCCGCCGGTTTCAGCTGGGCCATCCAGCACGTCGACTTCCTGCGCGAGCCGTTCGACGCGCTGCTGGGCAACCCGCAGGCCATCCAGAGGATGTCCGACAGCTGGGCGTCCGCGGCCAAGCAGATCGAGGGCATCGTCGCCGACTACCGGCGCACGTCGGTCGAGGAGACCCGGACCTGGCGCGGCCGCTCGGCCGACGGGTACCGGGCGGCGAGCAAGCGGCACGCGGCCGGCCTGGAGACGCTGTCCAAGGCCACGCAGGGCATCTCGCGCGCGGCCAAGGGCGCGGGCGAGCTGGTGGCGACCGTGCGCAAGACCATCATGGACCTGATCAGCCAGGCCGTGTCCGAGATGGTCATGAAGATCATCCAGTGGTTGGCGGCGTCGTTCCTGACCTTCGGCGCGGCCATCGGCGCGGCGATCGCGGACATCGTGCAGATGGCGTGCAACTACGCCAAGAAGCTCGCCGACTTCCTGCAGAAGCTCGGCAACTCGCTCAAGAAGCTGATCGACCTGATCAAGTCGGTCGCGCAGATCGCCCAGACCGCCAAGCAGATCCTGCAGGCGATCACCGCGATGACGTCGTCCAACAAGGGCGGCGGCGGTGGCGGCTCGGGTCCGCGGTTGTCGCAGGGTGGCCTCGGGCTCGACGAGCGGCAGCTCAACGAGATGGACCGGGGCGCGAACGACCGGTACACGAACAACCCCGGCGGTGGCGGCGGTGGGTCGACCATCCCGTCCGGCGGTCCGAGCCCGATCGGTCCCGTGGTGAGCCAGCCGCCGCGGGTGGGCACGGGCTACGGGCCGGGCACGGGCGGCGGGACGGAGCCGGGGCGTGCGTACCCGGGCGGTCCGAGCGGTCCCGTGGTGAGCCAGCCGCCGCGGGTCGGCACCGGTGGCGGCTCGGGTGGTTCCGGTTCCGGTGGTTCCGGCAGCGGCGGTCACTGGGAGCCGGGTCGGTGGGTGCCGGGCGGTTCCGGTGCGGGCACGGGCCAGGTGCCCCCGCCGCCCACGTTCCGCGACACGACTTACGCGACGGGCAGCGGTAGTGGCAGCGGTACCGGCACGCCTTCCGTGCCGACCATGCCCCCGGTCCGCCCGGTCGACCTGCCCACCGGTGGTGGTGCCGGCGGTGGCGCGGGTGGCGGCTTCGGCGGCGGCGGTGGCGGCGGCTTCGCCGGTGGCGGCGGCGGTGGCGGTGGTTTCGCGGGCGGTTCCGGTGGCGGTGGCGCCGGCGGCTCCACCCTCCAGGCCGGTGGCTCGTCCGGCGTGCTCGGCCAGTCGGGCGGTCCGGCGGGCGGCGGCGCGGGTGCCGCCGGTGCGCCGGGCGCGGCCGGTGGACGTCCCGGTGGCGCGGGCGGCATGGGCATGATGGGCGCGCCGATGATGGGCGCCCCGGGTGGCCAGGGCGGCGACGGCAAGGACCACCAGCGCAAGGTGCGGCTGGAGGGCGAGCCCCTGATCGAGGAGCCGCCGAAGGCCGCGAAGCCGATCATCGGCGAGTGACCTGAACGCCAAGGGGGACCTCCACCGCGGAGGTCCCCCTTCGCGTGCCTGTCCCCGTCCCGAGCGTTCGGCTCGGGGTACCTGAACGTTCGGCACGCGCGCGTGTCCTGCGGTCGGGCTCCCCGAGTCGAACGCTCAGGCGGAGGTCAGGGCGGCCAGTTCCGCGGCCACCTCGGCGGTGACGGCCGGTTCGGCGGCGGTGCGGTCGGTCGGGACCAGGCCGATCCGGGTGCGGCGGTCCAGGACGTCGTCGGCGGTCAGGGCGCCCTCGTGGCGCACGGCCCAGGCGACCTCGCCGACCTCGGCGACGTCGGGCGCCTCCGTGCCGTAGCGCGCGACCAGGTGAGGTGGCCCGGCGGCCGGGCCCGCGCCCACCAGGGGGATCCGCGCGGTGAGGGAGCGGGTCGTGGTGAGGGCGGTGGCGTCGACGGCTTTGGCGGCCATGCGGCGGTAGGTGGTGAGCTTGCCGCCCACGACCGTGGTCACCCCGTCCTTCGTCAGCACGGCGTGACCACGCGACAGCTCGGCGCTGGGGCCGTCGCCGGTGTCGAGGAGCGGCCGGAGACCGGCGAACGCCCCTTGGACGTCGGAACGGGTGAGTTCGCGCTCCAGGACCGACGAGGCGACCCCCAGCAGGAAGTCCACATCGGACTGCGGCACGGTGGGCACGTCCGGGATCGGGCCGTCCACCGGCTCGTCGGTCAGGCCCACGTACACGCGCCCGTCGCGTTGCGGCAGCACGAGCGCGAAGCGGTTGCGGGCGCCCGGGACCGGCACGGTCAGCGCCGTGGTCGCCAGGCCGACGGTGGCCGCGGACAGCACCAGGTGCGAGCCCCGGGACGGCCGCAGCCTCACGTCCGGCACCAGCTCGCCGGCCCACACGCCGGTGGCGTTCACCACCGCGCGCGCCTTGATGTGCAGTGACTCCCCGGTGAGCGTGTCGACCACGTCCGCGCCGCGCCCGGAGAGCGAGGTGGCACGGGCGCGGGTGACGATCCGGGCGCCGTAGCCGGCGGCGGTCCGGGCCAGGGCCACGACCAGCCGCGCGTCGTCGACCAGCTGGCCGTCGAAGCTCAGCAGGCCGCCGCGCAGGCCCGCCCGCCGCAGGCCGGGCGCCAGGGCCGACGCCTCGACGGCCGGCACCCGCCGCGGCGCCGGTAGCACGCGTGACGGTGTGCGGGCCAGCCGGCGCAGCACGTCGCCCGCACGCAGGCCGGCCATCACCACGGGGTCGTGCGCCTTGCCGTGCAACGGCACCAGCTGCGGCAGCGCCCGCACCAGGTGCGGCGCGGTGCGGGTCATCAGGATGCCCCGCTCCACCGCGCTCTCGTACGCCACGCCGACCTCGCCCTGCGCCAGGTAGCGCAGGCCGCCGTGGACCAGCTTGCTCGACCAGCGGGACGTGCCGAACGCCAGGTCGTGCGCCTCGACCAGGCACACAGACAGCCCGCGTGACGCCGCGTCCAAGGCGACACCCGCGCCGGTCACGCCACCGCCGATGACGAGCAGGTCGACGGGAGCGGACGCCAGGTGGTCCAGGTCCGCGCGCCGCCGCCCGGCGTTCAGGGAGGTGTTCACGACAGTGCCCCGTCCAGGTAGGCGGCCAGCTCGGCCAGCAGTTCCTCGAAGTCCAGGTCCGTGGTGGCCGGTCGGATCGAGAGCACCAGCGACTGCGTGGTCAGCAGCACGAGCCGGGCCTGGGCGGAGGTGGAGCCCGGCCGGATCGAGCCGTCCGCGTGACCCTCCTCGATCCGGCCGACCAGGAACGCCTCGACCAGCCGCTGCGTGCTGCCCAGCCGCTGCACGAGGTACGGCAGCATCAGCTCGGCGTCCAGGTCGAGCACCCGCCGCATCAACGGGTCGGCGGCCAGCAGCCGGATGCCCGCGATGGCCTGCGCCACGAGCCGCTGCCTGGCGTTGTCGCCGGTCACCTCGACGCGCTGGAGCAGGGCGGTGAACTCCCTGGTCATGAGGGTTCTGACCAGCGTGCCGACATCCGGGAACCGGCGGTAGAGGGTCATCCGGCTCACGCCGGCGCGCTTGGCGATGTCCGTCAGCGTGGTCCGGCGCACGCCGACCTCGACCACGCAGTCGCGGGCCGCGTCGAGGAGCGCGTCGTCACTGTGACGTTGAGACGTCATGTGTCACACTGTAGCGGTGACCGAGCGCATCGACCACACCCTCCGGGGCAGGTGGACCACGACCACGGGCTCGCTACCGCCGCACGCGGTGAAGTGGCTGCGGGAACGGACCGGGCTGGGCGACGTCCGCACGCCGGCCCGGCCGCCGGGGGTGCCCGAGTCCGCGTTGAGCGCCGCCGCGCGGGCCGCGCTGGGCGAGGTCGTCGGCCCCGGCCACGTGCGGGTGGACCGCGACTCCCGGCTGGGGCGGGCCGGCGGTTTGTCCTATGTGGACCTGTTGAGGCAGCGCGGTGACGGCGAGCTGCCCGTGCCGGACGGCGTGGTGCTGCCCGCGTCGCCCGAGCAGGTCGTCGAGGTGCTGGCGGTGTGCGTCGAGCACGACGTGGCGGTGGTGCCGTTCGGCGGTGGCACGTCCGTGGTCGGCGGGGTGAGCGCCCTGCGCGGGGACAAGGCGGCGGTGGTCGCGCTGGACCTGCACCGGCTGGACAAGCTGGTCGAGGTCGACCCGGTGTCCCGGTTGGCGGTGCTCCAGGCGGGGTTGCCCGCCCCTCAGGCGGAACGGTTGCTGGCCGCGCACGGGCTGACCATCGGGCACGTGCCGCAGTCCTACGAGCGGGCCACGATCGGCGGGTTCGCCGCGACCAGGTCGGCCGGTCAGGCGTCGTCCGGCTACGGCCGGTTCGAGGACATGGTGGAAGGCGTCCGGCTGGCCACGCCGGTGGGCGAGTGGCGGTTGGGCGGCGCGCCGGCGTCGGCCGCCGGGCCGGACCTGAAGCAGTTGGTGGTCGGCAGCGAGGGCGCCTTCGGGGTCATCACGGAGGTCGCGCTGCGGGTGCGCCGCCGGCCGGAGGTCGAGCGGTACGAGGGCTTCGTGGTGGACGGCTGGGAGCGCGGGTCGGCCGTGGTGCGGGAGTTGGCGCAGCGGCGGGTGCTCGCGGACGTGACGCGTCTGTCCGATGTGGACGAGACCGCGGTGTCACTGGCGTTGGGCGGTGGGTGGAAGGTCAACGCGCTCAAGGGTTACCTGAAGGCGCGGGGTATGCGCGAGCCGTGCATGCTCGTCCTCGGTTGGCACGGCGCGTCGAAGCGGGAGGTCGGGCGGCGGAGGGCCGAGGCGCTGCGGGGTGTGAAGGTCCTGTCGTTGGGGAAGGCGCTCGGCGAGGCGTGGCGGCACGGGCGGTTCAACGGGCCGCGCCAGCGGGACGCGTTGATGGAGCTCGGGGTGTGCGTGGAGACGCTGGAGACGGCCACGCACTGGTCGAAGGTCTCGGAGCTGCGCGCCGCCGTGCGGGAGGCGTTGGTCGACGCGTTGGGCGACTGCGTGGTCATGTGCCACATCTCGCACGCGTACGAGACCGGCGCGTCGCTGTACTTCACGGCCCTGGCGGCCCGGGACGCGGCCGACCCGATCGGGCAGTGGCAGGTGGCGAAGGCCGCCGCGAGCGAGGCCATCACCGGGCTCGGCACGATCAGCCACCACCACGCGGTGGGCGCCGACCACGTCCCGTACCTGGAGGCCGAGATCGGCGGGCTCGGGCTGGACGTGCTGGCGTCGGTCAAGCGGACGCTCGACCCGACCGGCGTGCTCAACCCGGGCAAGCTCCTCGCTGGCGACTTCGGTGTCGCGGGGCTAGCGTCGCCTGGTGACCGGTGACCTGCTGATCCGCTCCGTGCGGCCGTGGCCGAACGCCCCGGGCGCACCCCTGGTCGACGTGCTCTGCGAGGACGGGCACGTCGTGGCGTTCGGTCGGGACGTCGGCCCGCCGCCCGGCGTCGAGGTGGTGGACGGCCGGGGCGGCGTGCTGCTGCCCGCGTTCACCGACGCGCACGCGCACCTCGACTCGACCCGGCTGGGGCTGCCGTTCCGCCCGCACAGCGCGGCCGACGGGCTCGCCGGGCTGATCGACAACGACCGGCGCAACTGGCGGTCCGCGGAGGCGTCCGTGGCCGAACGCGCCACCCACACGCTCGGGCGGACGATCGCCTCCGGCGCGACGCACGTGCGCAGCCACGCCCAGGTGGACGTCGACTCGGGGCTGGAGAAGCTGGAGGGCGTGCTCGCCGCGCGGGAGGCGCACGCCGGGCGGGCGCACGTCGAGGTGGTGGCGTTCCCGCAGTGCGGCATCCTGCGCGAGAAGGGCACCGCCGAGCTGCTGGACGCGGCGCTGCGGGCGGGCGCGGACCTCGTCGGCGGGCTCGACCCGGCGGGCTACGACCGGGATCCGGTGCGGCACCTGGACGTCGTGTTCGGGCTGGCGGAGAAGCACCGGTGCGGGGTGGACGTGCACCTGCACGACGCCGGGTCGTTGGGCGCGTTCCAGGTGGAGTTGATCTGCGAGCGGGTGAGCGCGCTCGGCATGCAGGGGCAGGTGACGATCAGCCACGCGTTCGCGCTGTCGAGCGTTGACGAGGGGCGGCGGGCGGAGCTGGTGGACCTGCTGGCCGAGCACGACGTCGCGGTGACGACCGTCGCGCCGGGCGTGCGGGAGCCGTTGCCGCTGCGGCAGTTGCGGTGGGCGGGGGTGCGGGTGGGGCTCGGGCAGGACGGTATCCGGGACTACTGGTCGCCCTACGGCAACGGCGACATGCTGGACCGGACGTGGCAGTTGGCCTACCGCAACGGGTTCCGGCGCGACGACCTGGTGGAGATGTGCGTCGACGTCGCCACGCGGGGTGGCGCGGCGGTGATGGGGAAGGTGCTGGGCCTCACGGAAGGCGCGCCGGCGGACCTGGTGGTCGTGCCCGGCGACACGGTGACGGCCGCCGTGATGGACCGCGCGCCGCGCACGCTCGTCGTGCACCGGGGCCGGGTGGTGGCGGCGGACGGCGAAGTCGTGTGAGGCCGGGACTGTCGGTGGTGGTCGGTAGCCTGCGCGCATGACCGAGGACATGTGGGACGGCTTCGTGGCCACCGCGCTGGTCGAGGTGCGCCGGCGGGCGGCGGTCGTCGGCGAGATCGCCGGGGTGGCGCCGATGGTGGTCGACGGCGCGGAGCGGTTCGCGTGGAACGACTCGGGCGGGCAGTCGGCCGTCTGGTACTTCACGCCGGACGGGCGCGCGTTGCTGCTGACGTTCGACCACGAGTCGGACCTCAACCTGTACGCGGAGGGCGACTACGCGCTCCAGGAGTCGCTCTACCGCGGTGTGCCCGAGGACCTGGTGCGCCTGGTGCGCGACCGCCCCGAGAACTACGAGTCGCTGAACCTCGTCGACGAGGCCACCGGGAGCACGATCCACTACGCCGGCGGCGTGTTCTGGTTCGACGGTGAGCGGTGGCGTGAGGCCGAGGGGTTCCTGGCGCACTGCGCGGCGGAGGGCTTGGCGCCGATGGTCGAGTCGGGGTTCGGGTACTGCCTGGAGCCGTACCTGTTCGGGCGGGAGTTCACCCCCGAGTCGGTGGTCGAGAGCCGGGCCGACTGGTACCACGACGAGGCCGAGCGGGCCGCCGCGCTGGTCGAGATCCGGGAGATCTTCGCCCGGCACGCGTGACGGCCCGTGGCCGCTACCGACCACCGCGCAGGCGCACCCGCCGGCGACGCGAGCGCATCGCCGGCGGTGTCCGACCACCGGTTTCCCTTACAGGGTCACGAGCGCCTTGCCGAGGTTCTCGCCGCGCAGCATGCCGATGAACGCCTCCGGCGCCCGGTCGAGGCCCTCGGTCACGGTCTCCCGGTAGCGCAGCTCGCCCGAGGCGATCCAGCCGCCGACCTCGCGCACGAACTGCTCGCGCAGGTGCTCGTGGTCCCAGATGATGAAGCCGCGCAAGGACAGGCGCTTGCCCACGGCGAGGCCGAGGTTGCGCGGGCCCGAGGGGGTGGTGGTGTTGTAGTTCGAGATCGAGCCGCAGATGGCCACCCGGCCGTAGTTGTTGAGCGAGGCGATCGCCGCCTCCAGGTGCTCGCCGCCGACGTTGTCGAAGTACACGTCGATGCCGTCCGGCGCGGCCTCGGCGAGCAGGTCGGCGACCGGCCCGTCCTTGTAGTCGAACGCCGCGTCGAAGCCCAGCTCGTCCACCAGGTACCGCACCTTCGCCTCGCTGCCCGCGCTGCCGATCACGCGCTTGGCGCCGCGCAACCGGGCCACCTGGCCCGCGACCTGGCCGACCGCGCCCGCCGCGCCGGAGACGAACACCACGTCGCCCTCCTTGAACGCGGCGACGTCCAGCAGGCCCGCGTACGCCGTCATGCCGGGCATCCCGAGCACGCCCAGGTACGCGCCGACGGGCGCGGCCTCCGGGTCCACCTTGGTCGCGTCGGCGGCGTCCACCGCGGCGTACTCGCGCCAGCCGAGGCCGTGCAGGACCGTGTCGCCGACCTCGAACCCGGGCGCGTTGGACGCCACGACCTCGCCGACCGCGCCGCCGGTCAGGGCCTCGCCGACCTCGTAGGGCTCCACGTAGGACTTGCCCGGGTTCATCCGGCCGCGCATGTACGGGTCCACGCTCATCACGAGGTTGCGGACCAGCAGCTGCCCGTCGGCGAGGTCCGGCAGGGGCACGTCGACCAGGTCGAAGTTCTCCCGGGTCGGGAAGCCTTCGGGGCGGGAGGCGAGGTGGATCTCGCGCGCGGTGCTCGGCAACGTCATACCGCGTGCAACAGCGCGGCGGCGCGGTGCTGTTCCGCCGGTCAGGTGTGACCTGGGTCCCGCAGCGCGGTCACGCTCCGGTAGGTGAAGCCGAGCCGTCGGTAGACCGCGATGGCGGCCTGGTTGGACGCGTCGACCATCAGCCCGCACGTGCCGTGCTCGGCCAGCAACGCGCTCACCACGAACGAGCAGACGTTCGTGGACAACGACTTGCCGCGGTGGTCGGGGTGGGTCGCCACGCCCGCGACGAAGCCGACCCGGGGCGAGGGCCAGGCGTCCGCCGCGACGGCGACCAGCACGTCGTCGACGTGGATGCCCGCCCAGCGCGACGGTCCCGGCTCGCGGGGGCGGACCCAGGAGTCGGGGTTCGCCTTGCGCAGCAGCGACTCGACGTCGTCCTCGTCCCGTCCGGTCAGCCAGCGGGCGCCGGGGCCGGGGTCGAGGGAGCCGGCGCGTTGCATCCAGCCGAACGTGCCGACGACCGGCCAGTCGAGCTCGTCGGCCACGGCGGTCGTCACCACGGGTCGCACGCCGGGGCGCGCGTGGGCGCGCAGGAGCGCCGCGACGTCGTCGGCCGGGCCGGTGAGCACGAGGCGGTCGAAGCGGTACAGCGCGGGCGCCAGGACGGCCACCGCCCCGCCGTGCGCCCACGCCGTGCCGCCGCGGCCGGGGAGGAGGCACTGCGCGGCCCACCAGGCGAGGGGGTCGGGGGTGGCGGCGGACACGTCGGCGGGGGTGGGCAGAACACGCATGACCGCATCATCACCCAAGAGCTACCCTCGCCCGCATGGACATCCGGCGGATCACGTCGTTGGCCGCGGTGATGGCCGCGGGGCACCTCTTCGACGACGTGCCGCGCGAGGACGCCACCCGTGCGTTCCTGGCGGACGACCGGCACCACCTGCTGATCGCCTACGTCGACGGCGAGCCGGCCGGGTTCGTGTCCGGCGTGGAGACCATCCACCCCGACAAGGGCGTGGAGATGTTCCTGTACGAGCTGGGCGTGGACGAGGCGCACCGGCGGCGCGGGATCGCGTCCGCGCTGGTCGAGCGGCTGATCGCGCTGGCGGGGGAACGCGGCTGCACCGGGGTGTGGACCGGCACCGAGAAGGACAACACCGCCGCCCTGGCCACCTACCGCCGTGCCGAGGCCGAGCTCGACTTCGACACGGTCGCCGTCTCCTGGGGCTTCTAGCGGGCCCCTAGCGGAACAGGGCGCGCTTCTGCAGCGACTCCTCCACCGCCCGGAACGCCAGGTCCAGCGCGGTGTTGTACTCGCGCTGGTCTCGCGGCGGGACCGACTCGTCCGGCGCGGGCACCGTGGTCATGGTGAACCACCGCTCGTCCCACAGCAGCCCGACCACGGCCTCCCAGTGCTCCGCGACGACCTGCTTGACCAGCTTCTCCTGGTCGATGGCCTCGGCCATCCGGTCCTGCGACTCGGCCAGCCGCTCCAGCAGCTGCCGCACCCGCGCCCGGTCGGCGGCGCGCAGCCGCTCGGCCGACTCGCCGGCCAGCGCGACGACCTCCCGGTACCGCTCGATCGCCGAGACCGCCTCGACCTCCGGCACGGCGTGCCCGCTGGTGCGCTGCGCGGGCACGACCGATGCGTGGCTGATCATGGTTCCTCCCCGGTGTCGAACGGGATGACGACCTGCGGCCGCGAGTGCTCGAACCGGTCGAAGAACAGGCCGCGCCGCGGTCGCGGTGACCACGCCATGACCTGCTCCGGTCCGAACGACAGCAGTTCCTTGCCCTGGATGTCGAACGCGATCCACGCGCCGATGTCGTCGTAGACGCCCGGCGACAGGCTGTTCTTCAGCCGCTGCGCGCCACGCCACCAGCCGAGCACGTGGGTGCGGTTCTCCGGCCCGTGCTTGAGCACGGTCCGCAGGCCGTCCACCCCCGAGGCCCGGGTCGTCGGGTCCTTCGCCTCCAAGAGGGTGTGCGCCGCGTCCACCGCGTAAACCACCAGATAGTGCGGCGACAGCGGCGCGCCCGTCTCGCCCGTCATGCTCGCGGTGATCCGGGCCGCCGTGTCGTCCACGTGCTTGCGGATGCTGTCCAGGCCGACCAGTTCCACCGCGTGGCCCGCGTCGCTCAACTGCTTGTGCAGGCGTTCCGCGTGCGGCCAGGCGTCCTCGGCCAGGCACGCCAGGGTGAACTGGGCGTCACCGGGCTGGTGCTGGCGGGCCAGCGACAGCGCCGCGCCGCCCAGCACGCCCGCCGCGTCGTCGGCCAGCGAGCCGAGCACCGCGATGTTGCGGCCCGGCGTGCGGGCGAACCGCACCTTCGCCGCGCTGCCCGCCACGTCGATCACCTGGCCCAGCAGCACGGTGGGGCTGCCGCCGTCGACCGGCCGCAGCGCCCGGAAGTCCGGCAGCGCCCGCAACGCGGGCACCTTGCTGCCGTCGAACAGGATCGGCTCGGCCAGGTCCGCCGGGCGCCGCCGGTGCAGTTCGGCCTGCAAGGCGTCGAACGTGCCCTTGGCCGTGGCGTCGGGGATGCGCGCGACCTCGTTGCCCGGCCGCACGCCCGACTCGTGGTTGACCACGGCGTGCCAGCGCGGCAGCTCCACCGCGGCGTCGTTCTGCGGCTCGGCCAGCACCCGCCGCGCCTTGGGCAGCGCGACGCGCACGGTGAACTGCTCGAAGATCGCCGACTTGCCCCAGAAGCCCTCGATGCCGGACACGTCCTGGCTGGAGAGCACCAGGTGGATGCCCTGCGACCGGCCCCGCCGGGCCACGTCCTCCAGCAGCTGGGTCGCCTGCGCGGTGACCTGGTCGCGTTCGCCGAACAGGTACTGGAACTCGTCGATCACCGCCACGATCCGCGGCCAGTGGCCGAGCGGGTCCTCCTCGCGCAGCTGCTCCAGCTTGGTGACCTCGTGCTGCTTGGCCGCGTCCGCGCGCCTGCGCATCTCGTCGGCCAGGAACGCCAGCAGCGCCACGCCGAACTCGCGGTCGGTGTTGACGTTCACCCCGACCAGCCGCGCGTGCGGCAGCCAGGTCGGGTCCTTGCGGCCCGGCGCGAACTGCGCGAACGACACGCCCTCCTTGAAGTCCAGCAGGTACAGCTCCAGCTCGTCCGGCGCGTACCGGGCGGCGAGGCTGCCGAGCATGGCGTAGAGGAAGTTCGTCTTGCCCGAGCCGCTGGGACCGCCGATCAACGCGTGCGGCGACGTGTCACCCAGCCCGACGTGGACCGGCTCGCCCTCCAGGAACCCGACCGGCGCGAGCACGCCCGCCGACGAGTCCTCCCGCCAGAAGTGCTCCGGCAGCAGGTCGGCGAACGTGCTGAGCCGGTTGCGGCGCTCCTCCCGCTTGTCCGCGATCGCCGCGCACGCGCGGGGCACCTGCGCGCGGGGCAGCGGCGGGTCGAGCGCGACGGTCACGTGCTTGCCGGTCATCGTGCACGTCGCGGACTGGTCGGCGGCGATCGTGACGGTCTCGATCGGCGAGTTGACCGTGACCGGGATGTCGACGATGAACAGCTGGATCCCGGCCGCCAGACCGTTGCGCGCCACCCGTTGCAGCTGCTGCTGGTGCTCTTCCCGCAACGGCTGCCGGTTGCCGAACAGCACCGCCAGCCGCCACGGCTCGGTGCGCCGCCCGCCCACCGCCCGCACCGACTGGTGGCCCTCGGTCAGCACGCCGGTGTGCACGCGGCGGATGTGGTCGGACAGCTCGTCGAGCAGCTCGTGCAGCCGCGCGGGGTCGTGCACGGTCAGCAGGCCCGCCCTGGTCAGCGGGTACAGGCCGGGCAGCGCGCCGGTGAGCTGGCCGACGTCCCACACGTGCACGTGCACCAGGCCCGGCTGGAAGTGGCTGAGCACCCGCAGCAGCAGCGACTCCACCAGCGCCTCGGCCGCGGCCCGGCTCTCGTGGGTGGAGGAGACGTGCAGGTGCGAGTGGTCCAGCAGCGGCACCGCCACCGGGAACCGCTGCGGCTCGGGCGCGCCGCGCACCACGCCGGTGCCGATGCGCCACAGCTCCGGCACGCCGTCGCCGCCGTCGGCGGTGCCCGGTGTGCCGAGCCACGTCTCGGGCGGCCACGACGCCGGGCCCGCCGCCGCCGCGTCGACCAGCGCGGTCAGCTGGTCGGGCCCGCGTTCGGACCACTCGCGGAACGCCTCGACCCGGTCGATCAACGCCCTCGCCAGCTGCTGCTCGAACAGCGGGTTGGCCAGCGCGTCGGCCAGCAGCGGGTCGGCCAGCGCCCGGTCGACGCCGTCGCCGCGCAGGATCACCTCGAACATGTCGCGGGCGCGTTCGTCGGCGAGGAGGCGGTGTTCGCGCGAGGCGTTGCCCAGCGCCGCGGCGACCGCCCGGCGGAACTCCTCGAAGGAGCCCTCGATCCTCCTGCGGCGCTCGTCACGCCTGCTCACGTCACAGCTCCACGGCTAGGCGTTGGACCAGTTCCAGGCTGCCGACGATCAGCTCCAGCTCGTCGGCGAACTTCTCGCCCGCCGCCACGAACCCGGCGGGCACCAGGGACTCGTGGTGGTCGGCGCTCGCCTCGAGCAGGATGTCGACGGCCTCGTCCAACGCGTTCTGGGCCTCCCGAACGCTGCGGTAGGCGTCCCTGAGGAACTCGCAGCTCTGCTCGAGAGCGAGCTTGATCTCGCCTACCGAGGTCACGTCACAACCTGGAATTGATGCTCTCGGCCTGGGTGATCCCGGCGCCGAGGTGCTTCTGCAGGTCGGTGACGCCGCTGACCACCTCGGCGAAGCGCGCGTTCGCCTGCTCCACGTCGGCCTGGACGCTGCCCTGGGTGGCCGTGCTGAGCAGCGCCTGCGCGTCCTCGGCCAGGTCGGCGGCCTGTTGCAGGGCGTTCACGCTCTGGCCCGCCTTCTCGACGGCCTGTGCAATCGCGTTGCGGACCTCTTCGATGCTGGCCATGTCGGATCCCGACCCCTCCTGGCGAAACTGCTCGAGTTCCTATAGTTGAAAGTAGTACCTAAAGTTCCACGATTCACAAGCAAGATCGGCTGACCGGGTGGCCTTCGAAATCCACTCGATCGGGTCAGCGAAGTGGATCTCAGTCGGGCACCGTCCACACGAATGCCGAGTCCGGTGTCGCTGTCAGTTCCAACGCGGTGATCCCCGCCCGCGGCGCCGGCGCGGCCGACCAGCGGATCGACCCGGACCCGTCGGACCACTCGACCTCGGACCACCCCGAACGGCCCAGCGACGCCACCGCGTCGTGTAGCGCGACCGTGGGCGAATTAACGCTTGAGCCGAGGTCGATGTGCACGCTCAGTAGGTGCCCGTGGGGAGCCACTCGGGTGATCTTGCCACTGCGCGCGACCCGACTCGCTACCGCCCGCGCTTGCCATTCGGCTCCCGCGGACCGGTCGGTGGCCACGTCGACCCGCAACGACAGCCGCGAACCCGCCCGCGGCGGCGCCGCGCTCACCCGTTCAGGCGCGGGCGGTTCGTCCGGTCGCCCCCGGCCGGCCACGGGCTGGTGCTGCTGGGGATCGCCACCGGCCCACGCCTCCACCAGCAACCGCTCCGCGCCCGGCACCAGGCCGTCGAGCAGCGCCGGGTCGTCCAGCACCGTCCACGCCGTCGGCGGCTCGCAGGCCACCCGCGGCGTGGGGAACTCGTCGCCGAGCTGCCGGACGAACGTGCGCACCGCGCGGGCCAGCGCGCCGGCCACGTTCTGCGTCGCCCGCTCGCCGCTGACCCGGCTGATCGTCACCGACCAGCAGCCCGGTTCCTCGTCGGAGCAGTCGAAGGCCCGCACGACCCGCCCGCCGACCTGGCGCAGCAGTGCGGAGCAGGCGGCGCGCGCCTGCTGCTCGTCGTCGGCCGCCACCACCGCGGTGATCAGCAGCTCCAGGTCTTCACCAACCATCTCGCCGCAAATTGTCCATGACACGCGTGTGGCGCGTGAGGGTGCCACTGATGTCACCCATAAGCAGGGACTTGCGCCCACCCCTCGTGATGTCCGCTGATCAGGCCGTTTTGGCCGGTCTAACCCCCGTTCACACGATGCGGTCGGCGATGTCCGGTGACCTCCCGTGCGAGGTAACGATGTGAGCGCATGGCCATCTACGCCAAGGAGGTTCCACCATGCGCAGCATCATCCGACTGGTCGCCGCAGGCGCCCTCGCCCTGCCGATCATCATCGGTGCCTCGGGCATCGCGTCCGCCGACGTCGAGTTCGACCAGGACAACGCATCCGCCACCGCGGACGGCGCCACCCTCCACGAGTTGGCGTCCGGCGCCGACGGCGAGGGCGGTTCGTACTTCTACGAGGCCTACGAGGTCGCCGGCCCGTACGGTGCGGGTTCGTTCCACGTGCTGGCGTGGACTTGGCACGGCAACGCCGGCTACCACGACGGATATGCCTGGTCCAGCCCCTATGGCGCGTGGACGGGGTCGACATCGGCCCATGCCGACGATGACCACCACCACCACGACGACTGATCCGCGGTGAGGTAGGGCGGTGCCCGTCGGCCGCCCGCCTGCTTCGGGTCGGTTGACCCGGAGCGCGTTCCGGCTTGTCGAGCGCGCTCATGACGATCACCTGCTGGGCAAGGTCGCGCTGGTGACCGGAGCCTCGTCGGGCATCGGAGAGGCGACCGCCGCGGCGTCGGCCCGCAAAGGGGCCGCGCCGCGGTGATCGCCGCCCGGCGCGTGGCGCCGCTCGAGGCGTTGGTGGGACGCCGCTCGGTCCGACCGGCTCCAGGCGGACGTCGCGAACGCGGTGCGGTACCCCGTGACCCGGCCTGAGCACGTGGCGGGCAACGAGGTCCTGGTGCGGCCGAACGACCAGTGGTGTCGAGCGCCGCGGCGGGCGCGGCCGGCGTGGTCAGCCCAGCCGGAGCACCCGGCGCACGAACGCCACCACGTCCGCCAAGACCTCGTCGGAGTTGACCTCGTTGAACACCTCGTGCCGCGCGCCGGGGTAGACGCGCTCCTCGAACAGCAGGCCGCGCAACCGGTCGGTGCCGGTGCGCGTGTCCGCCGCCGGCACCCACTCGTCGGCGTCGCCGTGCAGCCACAGCGTCGGCAGCTGCTCCAGCGAGGGCCCGTAGTTCACCTCGTCCAGCGCGCGCTCCAACGCCTCCAAGGACTCCCGCCGGTACGGCCCGTGCCACACCAGCGGATCGGACGCGTACCGCTTGCCGACCTCCGGGTCGCGCGACAGCAGCTCCGGGTCCAGCGGCGCGCCGGTGTCGTCGGACCCGAGCCGGTCCAGCCCCTCCCACGTGCCGAGCACGGGCGCCGACAGCACCAGCGCCGCCAACGGGTTCGACTGGGCGTACCGGGCCGCGACCAGGCCGCCCTCGGCGTGCCCGACCAGCACGGTGGGCAGGTCGGACGCCGCCGAGCTCACCGTGGCGCCCAGGTCGGCCACCACGCCGTCGTAGTCGTCGATCACCGCCCGCTCGCCCTCGGACCGGCCGTGCCCGACGAGGTCCGACGCCACCACCAACGCGCCCGCGTCCACCAGCGCCTCGGCGACGTGCGCGTATCTGCCGCTGTGCTCGCCGTAGCCGTGCACGAGGACGGCGAGCCAGGTGGCGTCCAGGTTGGGCCAGGTGCGGACCGCGAGCTCGCCGGCGTGGCCGGGGACGTTGGACTCGATCACCTAGGCAGCGTAGAACGCGCTGATCTCGATCTTCCCCCCGGCGCACACCGGACCCAGGCCCCACTGCAGGCTCATCGGCTCGGTCTCGTCGGGCGGGATCGCCGCCGCCCGCGGCGCCTCCGCCTGGCACGGCCGGTCGACCGGCTCGGCGCCGCTGGGCACGACCGTCCAGTGCAGGTTCGCCGCCGCCGCCTCGCCGGGCGCGAGCAGCACGGGCGAGGGAGCGGGATCCGGCGTCCGCTGGAGGTCGGTGGGCAGGGGGTTGCCCGCCGCGTCCAACAACTGCAACCCGCTGTACCCCTTGATCGTGCACGGCGACGAGCCGTTGTTGGTCACCACGAGCTTCGCGTACCGGTTCCCCGCGCCCGCCTCGGTCGACTCCACGGCGCCCGCCAGCACGTCCGCGGTGCAGCGGCCGGACGCGGGCGCGGACGCCTCGGACGTCACCGGCGCCGAAGAGGGGGGAACCGGCGGCGCCTCCGAGGACGTCTGCGATTCCACCACGATGGTCGACTGCTCGGCCGCTTGCCGGGGAGTCCCGCACGCCGCAAGCGCGACCGCGAGAGCGCCGAGCGCCACGAGTCGCCTCATGTCCACCTCCTGGCTAGGGAACGGGTCCTTAACAACAGGACGTACCCCACCGCCGGACGGTTGGGTGGATCGGCCAGGAATTCACTGGATCGGGCGCATCATTGACGCCTACCCACCCGCGACGGGCCGGATCAGGCCGGATCGGCCTCTCCGCCCCGGGCCGCCCACCCGCCGGGCAGCACCGGCAGGTCGCCCACGCCGGCGGTCCACACGTACGTCCAGCAGACCCGCCCGTCGGGCAACGTCACCCGCACCCGCCGGTACTCGTCGCCCTCGTACTCGTCCAGCACCGGCAGCGCGTCCTCCGGCCGTTCGAGCCGCAGCACGTGCCCCGGCACGCCGGGCCCGTCGCCGGGCCGCAGCGCCGGATAACCCCGACCGGTGTCGTGCAGCGTCCCCGGCAGCGTCGCGGCCACCGGGTCGCCGTCCACGAACGGCTCCACGAGGCGCCACGCGCTCATCCCCGGCTGGAGCGTGCCGTACACGAACAACCGGTCCGGCCAGTCGTTCGGCGACGGATCGCCGTGCACCGGCGTCACGTCCAGCCCGTCCCCGTCCGCCGGCCGACCGCCGAGCCTGCGCGCCGCCGGCTGGTCCACGTCGGCGCAGCGCACCGCCCGGCCGTTGACCAGCAGCGGCATCCGCCTCGTCCCCGCGCCGGTGTAGGCGAGCACCGAGTCCACCACGCCACCGTTGAACAGCGTCACGCGACCGGTGTGCACGCGCACCAACCAGTACCGCAGCCCTCGCCCCTCGCAGCGGTCCAGCACGCGCAACTGCTCCGCGGTGGCGAACCACACCGCGTGCTCCTCCTCGACGCCCGGCGCGGCGGCGAGCGTCGCCGGTCGCTGGGCGTCGGTCTTGCGCAACCCCGCGGCCCACACGGCGGCGAGCCCGTCGCACCGGGCCCTGAGCACGACCGCCGGGCCGGTCAACCCCAGTTCCTCGCGCAGCCACGTCACCTTGGCCGGGTTGGCGTTGGAGCCGTAGGCCAACACCGGCATCCGGCCCGCGAGGGGAGGTTCGCCGTGCACCGCGAGCCAGTCGTCCAGGTCCTGCCCGTCCGGGGCGACCCGCCACCCGGAATCGGCGCCGGGATCGGGCGTGACCGGCCAGCCGGCGCCGTCGAGGTGCACGAAGCAGTGTCCCGGCCGAGCTCCCGGATAGGGCTCGGCCGGGTGACTATCGTCCGTGAAGGGCTGCGTCATGGTTCCCATTCTGGCAAACCACACCGCGAATTCACCGGTTGTTGTTTTTCGCTGGGCCTCAGACATCGGACCTTTTTGCGTGATTGATCTCCGGTGACGGAGGGCTGTGCCAGGGGTCGGGCCCGCAGGTCGGAGGTGTGGACGTGACCTGTCACACGTTCTCGGACCGCCGCGCGTCGTACTCCTCCTGCGCCGCCAGGAAGTTCGGCAGGTTCTCCTCGATCCAGCCGAACAGCTCGCTGATCTGCTTCGCCGCGTGGGCGCCCAGCGGCGTGAGGGAGTAGTCCACCCGAGGCGGGATCACGGGGCGGACCTCGCGGTGCACCAACCCGTCGCGCTCCAGCGCCTGCAACGTCTGCGCGAGCATCTTCTCGCTGATCCCGGTCACCGCCCGGCGCAACTCGCTGAACCTCTTCGTGCCGCCGCCGTCGTCCAGGAGCTTGCCCAGCACCAGGCTGCCCCACCGCCCGGTGGCGTGGTTCGCGATCACCCGGGTAGGGCAGTTGTGGTCGTATACGTCACCACGCAGCTCCATGGCACTCACTCTACCTGCGTACTTTCCCGCTCGTAAGTACCACACCTTCAGGTAGGTACTTACGAATAGTTAGCACCTCGACCTAGCGTGGTCCCCATGACGACCTTGATCACCGGCGCGACCGGCCACCTCGGCTCCCTGATCCTCGAGCACGCCCGCACCCGTCTCCCGGCCGACCGGCTCGCCGTCTCCGTGCGCGACCCGGAGAAGGCCGAGGGCCTCGGCGTCGAGGTCCGGCCGGGCGACTTCGACGGGCCCCTCGCCGACACGTTCGCGGGCGTCGAGACGCTGCTGCTGGTGTCGGTGGACGGTCCGGACGAGATCCGCGTGCAGCGGCACCTGAAGGCCGTCCGGGCCGCCGTCGACGCCGGTGTGCGGCACATCGTCTACACGTCCGTCACCGACGCGGACACCTCGCCGCTCGGCTTGGCGAAGGTGCACAAGGCGACCGAGGAGGCGATCCGCGCGACCGGCATCCCGTTCACCTTCCTGCGCAACGGGATGTACCACGAGAACTACCTGCCCCACGCGCCCGGCCCGATCGTCAGCGCCACGGGTGAGGGCCGCATCGCCAGCGCGTCGCGGAACGACCTGGCGCTGGCCGCCGCCGTGGTGCTCAGCACGCCCGGCCACGAGAACGCGGTCTACGAGCTGACCGGCCCGCGGGCGTGGAGCTTCGACGAGCTGGCCGCGCTGGCGGGGACGACCCACGAGAAGGTGAGCGCGCCCGATCGCGTCGCCGCGCTGAAGGGCTACGGCCTGCCGGACTTCGTCGCCGAACTGCTGGCCGACATCGAGGTCAACATCAGCCGCGGCGTGCTCGCCGACGTCCGCCCCGACCTGGAGAAGCTGATCGGCCGAACCCCCACCACCATCGAGGACGCCGTCCGCGCCTGACCGACCGGGCCCAGCAGACCTGGGCCCGGCCGACCCGGGGCCGGCCTCGCCCGCGTCCAGCCGACCCGGGCAAGGCCGGCCCGGCGTTCCAGCCGACCGGGCCCGGCCTAGCTGTAGTGGCTAATCAGGTTGTTGACGGCGTGTCGGGTTGAAGACGGGAGGACCTCCGGGCGGAGTGGATGTGTCTGACGCATCCCATCGGCACAC
>NZ_JBVJVK010000071.1:0-16471 GCF_055603705.1 Actinosynnema sp. NPDC037264
ACCCTCGCCAGCGCCTACGGCGAACAACCCTGGTTCGGCGACCCGTTCAGCCCCTACACCAACAACCCCAACACCGCCCCCATCGACACCCACTCGCTGGTGGCCATGGTCGCCCCCCGCGGCCTGTTCATCATGGACAACCCCCACATCGCCAACCTCGGCCCCCGCTCCGCCAGCGTCGCCGCACTCGGCGGAGCCGAGGTCTACAAAGCCCTCGGCGCCCAGAACAACCTGCTCTACCACTCCAACGTCACCGACGGAAACCACTGCGCCAACCGCACCGAATGGCGCACCCCCCTCACCCAGGCCATCGGCAGATTCCTCCGCAACACCGGCACCTTCACCGGCGGCATCACCATGCACACCAAAGCCACCGGCAACCTCACCCAATGGCGCGACTGGACCACCCCCACCCTCACCGACGGCCCCACCAGCACCACCACAACCGGCGACACCACCACGACCACCACGACCACGACGCAGCAGCCAGGCCCGGGCACCACCCTGGCCACGGCGGCGAACCGGACCGGTCGCTACTTCGGCACCGCGGTCGCGGCGAACAAGCTGGGCGACTCGACGTACGTCGGGGTCCTGAACCGCGAGTTCGACATGGTCACGGCCGAGAACGAGATGAAGATCGACGCGACCGAGCCGTCGCAGGGGCAGTTCAACTACACCAACGGCGACCGGATCGTGAACCAGGCCACCGGCCAGGGCAAGCGGGTGCGCGGCCACACGCTGGCGTGGCACTCGCAGCAGCCGGGCTGGATGCAGAACATGTCCGGGTCGGCGTTGCGCTCGGCGATGCTCAACCACGTCACGCAGGTGGCGACCCACTACCGGGGCAAGATCTACGCGTGGGACGTGGTGAACGAGGCGTTCCAGGACGGTAGTTCCGGTGCGCGTCGTGACTCGAACCTGCAGCGGACGGGCAACGACTGGATCGAGGCGGCGTTCCGCGCGGCGCGGGCGGCCGACCCGGGTGCGAAGCTCTGCTACAACGACTACAACACCGACGACTGGACGCACGCGAAGACCCAGGCGGTGTACCGGTTGGTGCAGGACTTCAAGCAGCGCGGCGTGCCGATCGACTGCGTCGGCCTGCAGTCGCACTTCAACAGCCAGAGCCCGGTGCCGGGCAACTACCAGACCACGCTGTCGAGCTTCGCGGCGCTGGGTGTGGACGTGCAGATCACCGAGCTGGACATCGAGGGCTCCGGCTCGGCGCAGGCGGCGAACTACGAGCGCGTGGTGAAGGCCTGCCTGGCCGTCGCCCGCTGCACCGGCATCACGGTGTGGGGCATCCGCGACACCGACTCGTGGCGCGCCTCGGGCACCCCGTTGCTGTTCGACGGCTCGGGCAACAAGAAGGCCGCGTACACCTCGACGCTCAACGCCCTCAACGGCGGTGTCGTGCCGACGTCCACCACCACGACGACGGCCACGACCGGCACCACGACGACGACCACCAGCCAGCCCGGCGGCAGCTGCACCGCGACGTACTCGGAGGGTACGAAGTGGAGTGACCGCTTCAACGGCCAGGTGACCGTCACGGGGACCGACAACTGGGTGGTGACGGTGACGGTGAGCCCGCCGCAGAAGATCATCGCCACCTGGAACACGAGTGTCAGCTGGGACAGCAGCGGCAACGTGATGACGGCCCGTCCCAACGGCAACGGCAACGTGTTCGGCTTCACCATCCAGCACGGGGGCAACTGGAACTGGCCCAGCCTGACCTGCCGCACCGGCTGACGGTTCGGGGACAGGGGAGGCCCGGCGCGTGTTGCCGGGCCTCCGCGCCCAGCCGGCCTCGGTGGCTCCCTCGCGGGCGTCGACGGCCGGACCCGGCAGGTCCGGCCCTCGACAGCGGTGCCTAGCGGATCCGGCCGAGGCGGAGGAAGACGGATTCGCCCGGAGCGTCCTCCACGCCGTCGTTGTCGACCACGGCGACCAGGCGGCGCAACGGGCCGTCGCCGACGACCGCCAGTCCCTCCGGCTTGTCGTGCGCGGTGGCGCCGCCGGCGGTCAGGGTCGGCAGCAGGTCGCGCGCCTCGGTCTTCGCGGCCGGCGGCTTGGCCTGGCCGGCGGCGACGGTGGCGAGGCCGGAGATGTCCACCCGGTAGACCTTCTTGGTCACCGCCGCGTCACCGCGCTGGTTGTCGCGTTCCAGCACGAGCAGCGTGCGGTCGTCCAGCGCGGTCACCTCCGACAGCCCCACCCAGCCGACCGCCGTGGCGTCGAGCGGGTACGCCGCGAACGACCACTGACCCGTCGCGGGGGTGAAGCGGGCCAGGGTCGCCTGGCCGCGCGGGTCGCCCTTCCACTCCCGCTGCACCGCCAGCCACACCTGCTCGCCGTCACCGCGCCCGGTGGTCGTCACGCCCTCGAAGCCGTTGCTCGTGGCCGTCGCCGCGACTTCGGCCGGCAGCGGCACCTCCCGCACGACCGCACCGGACCCGGACACCTCGACCAGCAGGTTCGGCCGCGCCTTCCCGTCGCCCTCGGCGGCCACCCAGTAGCCGCCGCCCCGCCGCGCGGCGATGCCCTCGCCGTCGTAGTCCACCGGCTGCCCGCCCTTGGTCAGGGTCAGCTCGGCGCGCACGCGGGCCGGCGCGGACAGGGTGTCGATCGTCAGCACGCGGGTCGGGCGGTACGCCGAGTCGGTGATGGCCACGACGTCACGGCTGTCGCCCGGGATGCCCGACAACCCCGACAGCGCGCCGAACCCGATGCCGTCGGACACGATCGAGGGCGTGCCCTCGTTGCGCGCCAACGCCACGGCCAACGGCGTGCGGGTCAGGCGGTAGGAGGTCAGCGAGGACCGGACGCCGTCCTCGGCGGAGTCCTCCTCGGCCGACACGACCAGCGTGCCGGTCGCCGGGATCGGCAGCAGGCCCTCCGGGCCGACACCGGTCGGCAACGCCTGCACGAAGCGTGGCCGGCGCGGGTCGTCCACGTCGTAGACGGCGACCAGGTTGGCGCGCTCCAGGCCGACGAACGCGTACCGGTGCCGACCGAAGGACGCCACGGCCAACCCCTCCGGCTCGACGCCCTTGTTGTCCGAACGGCCGTCGGGGTACTGGCCCTGGCGGATCGCCACCCGCTGGAGCTCGTCGCCCGAGGAGAACACGACCCGGCCCGACGCCGCGTCGAACACCGTCCACGTGCGCGACCCGCCCCGGTAGTCGCCCTCGTCGGCGGTGCCGAGCGTGCGGTCGTCCAGCCAGGCCACCGCGTCGGGCTCGCGGGCCGCGGTGATCGTCCCGGTCGGGTCGATCCGGCCGTCGTCGGCGACGTCGACGCCCCCGACCGTCACCGTGCCCGCCGGGAAGTGGTTCACCACCTTCGCCGAACGCAGGTCGACCACCGCGATGTGGTTGTTCTCCTGCAGCGTCACGGCGGCCTGGCCCCGCCCGTTGACGCTGACGTACTCCGGTTCCGGGTCGTCCGGCGCGACCTCGGCGAGACCGGTGAGGGCGACCCGGCGCTGCGTCCACGACCCGGGGCTGCCCGCGAGGTCGACGACGGCGAGGAAGCCGGCCGGCGCCTGCGGGATCGCGCCGTCGGCGACGTCCTCGTCACGCTGGTTCTCGATGGCCACGGCGGCGTGCCGCCCGTCGGGCGAGACGTCGATCGAGTCCGGCTGCCCGCCCAGGTCGTGCGTGGCCACGACCGCCTTGGCGTCCAGGTCGACCACCACCAGCACGCCCGACGGCGCGGTGAACGACGCGGAGGTGTCGACCGCGACCAGCGCCAGCCGGCCGAGGACGTCCACCGACGTGGGCTCGCCCGGCACGCCCAGCACGCCGGCGGGGGAGAGCGCGCCGTCCCGGCCGACGGCGGCGAACCCGATCCGCCCGGCGGGGGAGTCGGTGTAGACGACGGTCCGGCCGTCCGCCGTGGCCGCCGCGATCTCGGCGGCGGTGTGCTCGCCGACCGAGCCGTTGGCGAACACGGACAGGGTGTCGACCCGCTGGAACCGCTCGGGCGGCGTCGCCGCCGCGGCCGACGACAGGAGCGACATGGTCACCCCGCACACCACCAGACCTGCGACAACACGAACCGGACGGCTCACGGGGCCTCCAACCTCGACGACGGCGCGCGCTTTGTAACCCATCGAGGCGTCGCCCGGGTGAACGCCGGGTGGCGAGCGACCGCACCGTCGCGTGGCGGGTCGTCCTAGTGGCCGCGGGCCTCCATGACCAGCAGCATCAGCGAGAGCAGGAGTTGCAGGACGGCGACGGACGTGCCCGTGACCGCGGTCCAGTCCAGCCGGTACTCGGTCTTGGTGCCCATCGACAGCGCGCCGCAGGCCACCGCCCCGACCGCCAGGACGGTGCCGCCGGCCGGGATCGGCCAGCTGAGCACTGCGAGGCACAGCGAGATCGGCCCGAGCCAGGCGTCCTTGCCCGGTCGGTCTTTGGCGGGGAGCTGCCGCATCATGCCGTCCATGGTGCCGTGACCCGGATCTCCCGGGCGCACCGCCACCGCCGCGCCGCGTTCGTCACAGCCACCGGTTGCGCTTGAACAGGCGGTACAGGATCAGGCACGCGGCCAGCGTCACCGACAGCACGAACGGGTAGCCGTACTGCCAGCGCAGTTCCGGCATGTGGTCGAAGTTCATGCCGTAGACGCCCACCACCATGGTCGGCACGGCGATGATCGCCACCCACGCGGAGATCCTGCGCATGTCGTTGTTCTGCCGCAACGACACCTTGGCCAAGGTCGCGTTGACCAGCGTGGTCAGCATCTCGTCGAAGGCGACGACGCGTTCCGCGGCGGCGGTGAGGTGGTCGTCGACGTTGCGGAAGTAGGACCGGATCTCGTCCGGCACGAGCGGGCCGCACGCGCCCTCGCTGAGCTTGCGCAGCGGGGCCGCCAGCGGCATCACCGCCCGCCGCAGCTCCATGATCTCCCGCTTGACCAGGTACATCTGCTCGACGCCGATCTCGCTGCGCGGCGCGAACACCGCGGTCTCGACCAGGTCGATGTCGCCCTCGAACGCCTCGATCACCTCGCGGTAGCCGTCGACCACGCGGTCGGCGATCTCGTGCAGCACCATCGCGGGCCCCGCCGCCAGCAGGTGCGGCGCGGCCTCCAGTTGGCGGCGCACGTCACCCAGCCCCGAGTGGTGGCCGTGGCGGACCGTGATCACGTAGTCGCGGCCGAGGAACACCATGATCTCCCCGGACTCCACGATCTCGTTCGCCGTCGTCGGCGACTCGTGCTCCACGAACCGCAGGGTCTTGAGCACCATGAACAGGTTGTCGTCGTAGCGGTCGAGCTTGGGGCGCTGGTGGGCGTGCACGGCGTCCTCGACGGCGAGCTCGTGCAGCCCGAACGCCTCGGCGACCTCGTGGATGTGCTCCTCGTCCGGCTGGAACAGCCCGACCCAGACGAACCCGCCGCCGCGCGACCGGACCTCGGCGGCGGCGTCGGCGGGCGACAGGTCACCGGGCAGCCGCACGCCGTCGACGTAGACCGCGCACGCCACCACGGCGTCCCGCTTCACGTCCGCTACCTCTCCGGGGACGCCGTCGGCGGCAGGGCTCACCATGCAGATCATCCTGCCGCACCCCGTGACCGGACGGGTGACGCAGGGGAATGCGCGTTCGAATCGCGTCGACGGCGGGTTCGGGTGCGGCAGGGTCGCGGCGCTCACCTTCGTGCCCGCGCTCGCACTGGGTCCCGTCGCGGGGGCCCTGCCGTGATCGCAGGGTGTCCACAGCGGACTGTTTCGGTGATCTCCGGGTCCTGTCCCGCCACGGCGGGACAGGGCCTGACGGTCATTCGGTTGCGATGTTAGGGATCGTTCCCTAACGTCCGGCGTTGTACGCCGAATCCGTGAACAAGACCTTGGGGGACCCACATGAGTGCAGACACGCGAACCGGCCTGAGCCGGTCGCGCACCAACCTGGCGCTGAGCGCGTTGTTCTTCGGCACGTTCGTGATGGGCAGCGCCGAGCTGATCGTGGTCGGCGTGCTGAACCTCATCGCCGACGACCTGAACGTCTCGGTCGGGACCGCCGGCGGCCTCGTCACCAGCTACGCGCTGGGCATCTCGATCGGCGGACCGGTGCTGACCGCCCTCACGATCAGGTTCGCCCGCAGGCGGCTGCTCCAGGTCTCGTTGGCCGCGTACGTCCTGGTCAACGCCATCGCGGTGATGGCGACGAGCTTCGGCCTGCTGCTCGTCGCACGCGTGCTCGCCGGCTCGCTGCACGGCCTGTTCATCGGGGTGGCCTTCGCGGTCGGCGCGGGCATGATGCCGCCGGAGAAGATGGGCAAGGCGATCTCGTTCGTCTTCGGCGGCACGGCCGTCTCCACCGCGCTCGGCGTCCCGCTCGGCACCCTGATCGGCCAGAGCCGCGGCTGGGAGGCGTCGTTCGTCGCGATCGTCCTCGCCGGGGTGCTCACGCTGGCGCTGGCCGTGGCGGTCATCCCGACCGTGCCCCACTCGGGTATCGGCGGCTTCGGGGCGCAGGCCAGGCACGCGTTCGCGCCGAAGGTCCTGGCCCTGCTCGGCCTCGGCTTCCTGATCATGGGCGGCCAGTTCGCCGGCCTGACGTTCATCCAGCCGTTCCTGGCCGACGTCACGGGCGTCTCCGGCGGCACGATCGCGCTCTTCCTGCTGGTGTACGGCGTCGCCAACGCCCTCGGCACGTTCGCGGGCGGTGCGGCAGCGGACCGGAACGCGGGCGGCACGATCATCGTCGGCGGCGTCGTCCTGGTGCTCGCCCTCGCCGCGCTGTACTTCCTCGGGTCGAACCCCGTGATCACCGCGATCGCGCTGTTCGTGTGGGGGGTCGTCGGCTTCGGCATCGTCCCGTCGATCCAGCACCGGGTGGTCGGCCTCGCCGGTCCGGGCCGCGACCTGGCGGCCACCCTGCCCGCGTCCGCGGTCACCCTGGGCATCGCGATCGGCGCCGCGGTCGGCGGGTCGGCGGTCGGCGGCGGCTCGGACGGCCCGGTGCTCGTCTCGCTGATCGTCTGCGCGGCCGGCGTCGTGGTGGCCTGGGCGACCAGCCGCCTCGAGCGCACTCCCGAAGCGGTGACGACCCAGGCGACCTGAACGGGTGGTTTCCGGTCACCGTCACGGAGCGGGGACGTTAAGTTGCCGGGTGTGAAGAGATCCGTTTGGGTAGTCGTGCTCGCGCTGGTGGCAGGGTTGGTCACGCCGGTGCCGGCGATGGCGGAGGTGCGGTCGCCGGCGGAGTGCGCGGCGTCGTTGGACTGCACGGCGGCCGAGATCGACCGGATGGCGATGGCGGACCGGTTGCAGTTCCTCCGGTTGGTGCAGAGCGGTCCCGCCGCGGGGCTGGGCGCGGCGGACCGCTGGCGCAACATCGAGGGCGTGCTCTCGTTCTTCCGCGATCACGGGCTCGGCGCGCCGGGCACGTGGGTCTCGCACGTCGACGCGGGGATCCTGGAGGGGATCGAACGCGGCGTCGCGCTCGCGCTCGGTCGCTCGACCGACGGCTTCGGCAACCCCGGCTCGGCGCGGTGGGCCGACTACCTGACCCGGCTGCACCGGGGTGAGCTGACCGTCCGCAACGTCCACGACCGGGCGTGGAGCGAAGCCGAGCAGGCCTCGACCGACCACGGCGCCGCGGTCGCCGAGCAGGTGCACGGGGTCGCGCCGACGGCGGTGGAGCGCCGGTTCTTCCTGTTCTCGGAGTTCTACCGGTGGGCCCTGCGCAACCGCCCGGTGGTGCTGGACCTGCTGCTGGTCTACGCCGCGCTGCTCAACCCGGTGCTGGTCGTGCGGCGCGTGCCGTTCCTGGACTGGTTGACCGACGTGCGCGAGTCGGTGCCGTCGCGCAAGGGGTCCGAGATCGCGTACGCCTACGCGCAGCTCGACCCGGTCAACGGGGGGATCGGCACCGTCGACCTCCTGCTCGCCTACATCCCGGAGCTGTACGAGGAGTTCGAGGCCACCCGTTAGGGACGCGGGACGCGGCTGAGCGCCGTGTCGATCACCTCCCGGCTGTCCACCAGCAACGCTTCCGCCGCGGTGCGGCCCGTCGTGGCCAGGTAGGCGTCCACGAGCCGGTTGCCGACGGCGTAGCCGGCGCCGGTGGGCAGCCCCACGGGGGTCGCGCCGTAGCGGGCGGCGGCTTCGTCACCGTGCACCCACGCGGTGAAGTTCTGCATCCCCGTCACCGCGAGGCCGGAGACGACCTTGGCGAACACCGCGTCGTCGTGCAGGTGCGGCACGCCGATGCGGGCGAGCCCCAGCTCGTCGCCGTACAGCTGGCGGGCGAACGCGTCGGCGAGCCCTTCGGACACCACGTGCTCGCCCACGGTGACCGTCGCCGGGTCCCACACGACGGCGCCGGGACCGTAGCGGAGGTTGTGGTTGAGCTCGTGCACCGCGGTCGCCTCCAGCCGCGCCAGGTTCTCCGGGTAGGGCCAGAAGTTCAGGAACACGTGGCCGGGCACGCTGCCGTTCGCCGTCATGCCCAGGTTCGGGCCCATGAAGTGCGCGTCCCCGGGATCGCCGAGCACGACGAGCACGGTGATGTCCGGCACCGCGAGGCCCGGGGTCGCCGCGAGCTGCACGGCGAGGGCGTCGCGCAGGGCGCGCTCGATCCGGCGCCACGCGTCGGCGTCGTGCAGCGCCTCCAACGCCTCCAGGCACCGTTCCTCGTCGCGGTCGATCGGGAACCCGGAGCTCATCACGTGCATCGCGACGAGGTCGACCTCGCCGGGGAAGTACCGGTACATGCCCGCGGCCGGTTCGAGCATGGCCTCGAGCAGCCCGGGCCGGTCGGTTCGCGGCGACCGCAGGATCTCGCGCATGGCGGGGTAGGTGTCGAGGACCGTGATCGTCATGTCCGGGGACGCTAGGCGTTCCACCGACTGGAAGTTCAAGCCCGCACGGCCGCGGCGGGCCCGCCGCGGCTTCCGCGTGGCGTCGAACTCGCTGATCACGCCGTGCAGGGCAGGCCCTTCCGCCGCGGTGACGTGCGGGGTGCCGGCTCAGGACGGCTTGGCGCCCACCGGGTCCGGCACGCCGGCGTCCACCTCGTCCGGCGCGGTCTCGTCCAGGAAGCCGCCGGACTGGTGGCGCCACAGCTTCGCGTACGAGCCGTCCGCGTCCAGCAGTTCGGCGTGCGTGCCCTGTTCCACGATCCCGCCCCGGTCCAGCACGACCAGCCGGTCCATCCGCACGACGGTGCTCAGCCGGTGCGCGACGACGAGCGCCGTGCGGCCCTCCATGAGCCGCCACAGCGCTTCCTGGACCAGCACCTCGCTCTCCGAGTCCAACGCGCTGGTCGCCTCGTCCAGCAGCAGGATCGGCGCGTCGCGCAGGATCGCGCGGGCCAGCGCGACCCGTTGCCGCTGCCCGCCGGACAGCTTGACCCCGCGTTCGCCGACCATCGTGTCGAACCCGTCGGGCAGCGCCTCCGCGAACTCCGTCACGTGGGCGGCGTGGGCGGCGCGCAGGATCTCGGCGTCGGTCGCGCCCGGTCGGGCGAAGGCGATGTTCTCCCGGAGCGTCCGGTGGAACATGGCCGGGTCCTGGGGCACGTACGCGACGAGGCCGCGCAGGTCCGCCTGGCGCAGGCGCGCGATGTCCTGGCCGCCGATGAGGATCCGACCCTCGTCGACGTCCATCAGCCGCAGCAGCAACCGGGTGAGCGTGGTCTTGCCGCCGCCGGAGCGGCCGACCAACCCGATCCGCGTGCCCGCCGGCACGTCCAGGTCCAAGCCGGTGAACAACGGCTTGTTGCCGCCGTGCGCGAACACCACGTGGTCGAACCGGACGCGGGAGTCCTCGACCTGCAGCGGCTCGGGTTCCTCCGGGTCGAGCACGGTCGGCTCGTCGAGCAGCAGTTCGGTGAACTGCGCGGCCTCGGTGAGCGCGCTCTCGACCCGCCGGTAGATCTGGTTGAACTCGAACATGATCCGCGTCGCGTTGGAGAAGTACGCGAACGTCACCACGATCGCCTCCACGCCGAGCCCGCCGCTGACCCCGACGGCGACCGCGAGGCCGAGCGCGTTGGTCAGCACGGACAGCGGCGCGACCAGGGCGTCGATGCGCAGGTTGCCGTAGTCCCACGACCGCAGCGCCAGCACCCGGGTCTCGGCGGCCCGGGTCCGGTGCTCCGCGCTCTCGCGCTCCTCGGCGGCGAACGCCCGCACCGTCTCCATGTTCATCAACGTGTCGGCGACGTGGCCGGACAGCCGCGCGTAGGCGGCCTCCCGCTCGGCGACCAAGCGCTGGCGACGGCGGATGAGCGGCGCGACCACGAATCCCGTGACGACTATCAGGCCGAGCAGCACCAGGACGAGCAGGGGGTGGAAGCTCCACAGCACCACGCACGCGAAACCCAGCGGGATGAGGTTGGCGACGATCTTGAACGCCACCGTGTCGACGAACTCCTCGAAGCGCGACGCGAAGCTCAGCACGCGCTTGGTGAGGGAGCCCGCGAAGTTGTCGTGGAAGAACGCCGCGTCCTTGGCGAGCAGCGCGTCCATGCCCAGGACGGACAGGTGCTCGATCCCGCGTCCGTCGGTGCGGTTGAGGCAGTGCACGCCGATGCGCCACAGCAACTCGGCGAAGAGCATCAGACCCGCGAAGACCAGCAGGTACGGGAGCACGGTGGTGAAGCCGGTGTCGCCGCCCCGCGCGAGGTGACCCGCGAGCGCGCCGACCGCCAGCGGCGTCAGGTAGAGCAGGCAGGTGTTGCCCAGCGCGGGCAGCACGAGCGCGCCCGCGGCGAGCAACCGGTGCCGCCGCAACTCCCGCCCGTACAGGCGCAGGGCGAGCAGCACCGCGTTTTTTCGTTTGTTGACGGGTTTTCCGGACCTTGGCGCGGCCATCCGACTCCTTCCGGGGGCACCTCGGAGTTGTCGATGTTGCCCCACCGGACCGGGTGACGGCGATCGATTAACGGCCACCTGTCCCGCCGGGCGCCCCGGAATTCCTTCTGTATCAACGGTTTTGCGGCCGATGTGAAATCCGGGGACCACCGCCCGCGCCGAGTGCCGGCACGGGCGGTGGCGGGATCAGCGGCGCGTGCAGCGGTAGCTCGACGCGACCGCGGGATCACCGTGCCCGCGGTACCGCGAGACCTGCGGGTACGCGCAGAGGTCGCGGGTCCGGCTGCCGTCGGCGGTCGCCGCGGGCAGGGTCGACGGCGCCCGGCCGTGCTCGACCCAGTCCACCAGCGCGCCGAGCGGGTTCGTCGGCGCCGGGCCCGAGCCGCCGCCGCAGTGCTCCACGCCGGGTGCGAGGAAGAGGCGGTAGAAGTCGTTCACGCGGTCGGCGCCGCCCAGCCGCCGTTCCACCCGGTCGCGGTAGGCGATCGTGCCGCCGGGCGGGATCAGCTGATCGGCCGTGCCGACGAAGGTGAGGAGCTTCCCGCCCGCCCGCCGGAACCCGCCGAGGTCCGGGTCCGACGTGCCGATGACGTCGTCGTACTCGCGCACCGACTGGTGGAACAGCTCGGTGAACCGCTCGTAGGTGATGGTGGAGGTGTCGAACCCGGGCTGCTTGGCCAGGAAGCTCCGCACCCACGCGACGGCGACCGGGAACCCCGGTGCGGACGGCACGCCGTTCTCGTCGTGCTCCGTCCTGGCCAGCCAGGCGAAGTCCGCGCCCTTCGGCAGCCCCGACCACAGGCTCCGGCCGCGGGGGTCGGTCGGGCCGGCCCAGATCTTGCGCACGACCTCCGCGTCCTCGGCCGTCACGGTGACCTCCTCGCCGGCGCAGAGCACCGTGGCGCCCACCAGCGCGCGGGGGTCGTAGCCGCAGTCCGCCGGCTGGTCGGTGACGCCGTCGGTGACGCCGTCGTGCGGGTCGCAGGCCGCGATCGCCGCCCGGCGGAACGCGGTGAGGACGCAGTCGCCCGGGAAGTGGCGGTCGTTGTGCATCACGGTCTGCGGCCACAGGGTCGCGACCGCGAACCGCGTCCAGTCGACCGCCGGCGCGTTCGCCAGGACGCCGTCGAAGTCGCGCGGGTGCTCCTGCGCTTCCGCGTAGCCCTGCCGACCGCCGGTCGAGCAGCCGTTCCAGTACGAGTACGACACGGGACGGCCGTAGAACGCCCGCGCCACCGCCTTGCCGATCACCGCGGACTCGTGCGCTGAGCGGGTCGCGAAGTTCGTCAGCAGCGTCGTGTCGACCTCGCCGCCGGCGGTCAGGGCCCAGCCGGTGTCCAGGGGGTTCGACGACACGCCGGCGTCGGTGGTCACGCCCGCGTAGCCGTCCTTGACCGCCTGGACCAGCGGCGCGCCGAAGTCGCCCGCGGCGTACGCGCTGCCGCCGACGGCCTGCAGGCGGCCGGTCCAGCCGGTGCCCGGCAGGGCCACCGCGACCGTGACGTGGTCGTTCCCGTCGTGGGTGAGGGTGACCGTGACCTGGCAGTACGGCGGCACGTCCGAGATGGGCGCGGGCGCGGAGAACGGCGTCTGCGGGAACGTGACGGTGCCGCCGGGGTGGTGCTCGGCCCGCACGGACTCGATCCGCGCGCCCGCCGGAGCGGAGACGGGGACCGGGGCGCACGTGGCGTCGCCGTCCGCCGTGCCCGCGGGTTCGGCGGACGCCGGCACCACGAGCAGGGCCGGCGCCAGGGCGGCCAAGACGAGTTTCGTCCAGAGTCTCATCGACTTCCTCAGTGGTTTCGTGACCCGGGAAATGGGGTCAGGAGCGCGCTCGCACGAGAGGTGCGAGCGGTGAGGGAGTCGTCGAGCCCGTGACCGGGCCCGTCCGAGTGACGACCGGAGCACCTTGGCACGGCTGTTCGCAACCTGTCAAGACGGTTATTGATTGGCGCACGTATTCGTCACCTGTCAGACTGGTTACGTGGAGCACGCCTTCCCCTGCGGGGACCCCGCGCTGGATTTCGCGGGCACCCTCCGGGCCCGCCGGAGCCCTGCGCCGCGCGACGTGCTGGGCACACCGCGCGCCCTCGACGCGTGGTTCGTCGAGGCCGGGGTGGCCGACACGGCGCCGGGCAGTGCCGCGGCCGACCTCGCTGCGGCGGTCGCCCTCCGCGAGTCGATCTACGTCCTGGTGCGGGGCCGGATCGTGGGGGAGCACGACGACCCCGCGTCGGTCGACCTGCTCAACCGGGTGGCGGCCGTCCCGCCGGTGGTGCCCCGGCTCGTGCCGGACGGGCTGGTGCTCACGGCGACGCCGGAGCAGGCGCTGTCCTCCGTGGCCCGGCACGCGATCGGGATCCTCGGCGGCCCAGCGGCCGACCTGCTCAAGGAGTGCGGCCGCCCGGAGTGCACGCAGGTCTACGTCGACTCGTCGCGCGGCTTCCGCCGGGAGTGGTGCGCGATGGCCACGTGCGGCAACAAGATGAAGGCGCTGGCGCACCGCGCGCGGCTGCGCGGCAACCCGCCGCTGCGCCCGTCACGGCTGGCGGCCGGGTGATGCCACTGGCGGGGAGGGACGCCGAGCTGAAGGCCCTGGCCGAGCTGGTGGACGGTCCGGTGGGCCGTGGTGGCGTGCTCCTGCGCGGTGAAGCGGGTATCGGCAAGTCGGCGCTCGTGGCGGAATCCGTCGCCGCGGCCTCGATCGCCGGGCTGCGCGTGCTGGTGACGACGGGGGCGGAGGCCGAGCGGAACCTCCCCTACGCCGGGCTGCACCAACTGCTGTACCCGGTGCGGGCGGGTGTGGCGGGGCTGCCCGGTCCGCAGCGGGACGCGCTGCGCACCGCCCTCGGGCTCGCCGACGGCCCGGAACCGGGCGCCTACCTCGTCGGTCTGGCCGCGTTGACCCTGCTGGCCGAGGAGTCAGGGCACCGGCCGCTGCTGGTCGTCGCCGAGGACGTGCACTGGCTCGACCGCGCGAGCCTCGACGTGCTCGCCTTCGTGGCGCGCCGGATCGAGTCCGAGCCGGTCGTGCTGCTCGCGACGTTGCGGGACGGTGAGCCCTCGCCGTTGCTGGACGCCGGGTTGTGCCTGATGACCGTCGGTCGGCTGGCGGACGAGGTCGCGGCCGGTGTGCTGGACTCGGTCGCGCCCGGCCTCACGCCGGTGGCGCGGGAGCGGGTGCTGGCCCAGGCGGCGGGCAACCCGCTGGCGCTGGTCGAGCTGCCCGCGGTGGCGGAACCGGCCGGGCCGGACCCGGTGCTGCCGCTGACCGACCGGCTGCACCGCGCCTTCACCGCGCGGGTCGCCGCCCTGCCCGCGCCCACCCGCACCGCGCTGCTGGTGGCGGCGCTGAACCAGAGCGACCTGGTCCCCGAGACCCTGGAGGCCACCGGCCTGCTCCTGGGTTCGGCGGCCGGGTCGGAGGTGGTCGCCGCGGGTGGCGGGTCTCCGGTGGCCTCGGGTCTGCTGTCGGGTTCGGCGGCAGGGCCGGACGTGGTTGCGCCGGACGCGGGGTCGGCGGCAGGGCCGGGAACCCCCGCGCCGGGCACCCTCACGTCGGACATCCTCGCGCCCGCCATCGAGTCCCGGTTGATCGAGCTCGACGGCCCGGTGTCGACCTTCCGCCATCCCCTGATCCGCGCGGCCGTGCCCGCGGCGGCGACATTCGACGAACGCCGACAGGCGCACCTGGCGCTCGCCGAGACCCTCGTCGCCCACCCGGACCGCCGGGCCTGGCACCGGGCCGCCGCGACCTGCGGCACGGACGAGGACGTGGCGACCGAGCTGGAGCAGGCGGCCGAACGCGCCCGGCGTCGGGGTGGGCTCGCCGCCGCCGTGGCCGCGTTGGAGCGGGCGGCCCGGCTGAGCGGGTCGCGGTCCGGGCGGGCGGTCCGGCTGCTGCGCGCCGCCGAACTGGCGGTCGAGGTAGGCCGCCGCGACACCGCCGAACGGCTGGTGCGCGACGCACAGGCTCTGGACCTCACGCCGCGCCGGCGTGCCACCGCAGGCTGGGTGCTCAGCGGCTTCGAGGACGGCGTCCGCGAAGACGTCTCGCGCGTGGCGGAACTGGGCGGGCTGGCCGCCTCGGTCGCCGACGACGGCCAGGTCGACACCGCCGCCCGGATCCTGTGGGGCGCCGCCATGCGCTGCTTCTGGGTCGAACCGGGCCCGGACGCGCGCCGTTCGCTGCTGGAGGTCGCGGAGCGGCTGCCGGTCGGCGCGGACGAACCCGCCATGATCGCCATCACCGCCTACGTCGCGCCCTTCGAACGGGGTGACGCCGTGCTGGCCGAGCTGCGCGCCCTGGCCGGCGCCACCGGCACGGACCCGGAGGTCGACCGGTACCTGGGCAGCGCGTCCCTGCAAGTCGGCGCGTTCGACCTGGCGGCACGGTTCTCCGCCGCGGCGACGCCGGGGCTGCGTGCCCAAGGCCGCCTCGGGCTGCTGGCCAGGGCCCTGGCCGTGGAGGCGTGGTGCCGGACCCGGCTCGGCGACGTGACCTCGGCCGCGCCGGTCGCGGCCGAGGCGGCGAACCTCGCCCGGGAAACCCGGCAGCCGTTCATGCACGGGCTGGCCACGGCCGTCCAGGCGGAGATCGCCGCGCTGCGCGGTGACCACGGACGGGCCGCGGCGCTGGCCGGCGAGGCGGAACGGGTCGGCCTCGCCGCGGGCGCCCGCCCGGTGCTGGCCACCGTGCGGCTCGCGACCGGGATCTCGGCCTCGGGCGAGGGCCGCTTCGAGGACGCGTTCGCGGACCTGAGCCGGCTGCACGACCCCGCCGACCCGTCCTACCACCTGGCCCTGCGCGCCTACTGCCTCCCCGAGCTGACCGAGGCGGCCGTGCGGGCCGGCCGGACCGACGCCGCGCGGGACATCGTGCGCGACCTGGAGCCGACCGCCGCGTCGACACCCTCGCCGGCGCTGCACATCGGGCTGCGCTACGCGCGTGCCGTGCTGGCGCCCAACGACGAGGCGGAGCCGCTGTTCACGGCCGCGCTGCGCGCCGACCTGACCGGGTGGCCGGCCGAACGGGGCCGCCTGCACCTGGCGTTCGGCGAGTGGCTGCGCCGGCAACGGCGGGTGGTGGAGTCCCGGACGCACCTGCGCGCCGCCAGGGACACCTCCGACGCGCTCGGCCTGACCGCGTGGGGCGAACGGGCCCGCCGTGAGCTGCGCGGCGCGGGGGAGTCGAGCCCGAACCGGGACCCGGACGCGCGGGAGAGGCTGACACCGCACGAGTTGGGCATCGCGCGGCTGGCCGCCGAGGGCCTGACCAACCGGGAGATCGGGCAACGGCTGTTCCTGTCGCACCGGACCGTCGGCACCCACCTGCACCGGATCTTCCCGAAGCTGGGCGTGACCTCCCGCGCCGACCTGGGCGAGGCGCTCGACGCGCTGCGGTGACGTACACCGGCAGCGTCACCCGACGGTCGCGGCGGCCCGCGCGGCGCACCTAGCGTCGCCGTCGTCCACGGTGAGACGGCACAGGGAGCCGGAGATGATCAGCAGGAGAACGTTCGGCCGGGTGGGGGGGGGGGGGGGGGGGGGGGCGGCGTTCCCCCTCCCCCCCCCCCCCCCCCCCCCCCCACCGGGCGGGGGAACCGGGGGCAACCCCCCCCTCTGTCTGCTGAAGGACATG
>NZ_JBVJVK010000071.1:16481-40112 GCF_055603705.1 Actinosynnema sp. NPDC037264
GGTCGAAGGGGGGAGGAGAGGAAAGGAGAAAGGGTACACGAGGACGGAAGGAGGCTGAGGGGGGGGGGGGGCCGTGCGCCGGCGGTCCCCCTCCCCCCCCCCCCCCCACACCGACCGCCGCCGCGCTGGGCGGGCGAACCGGCGGCAACACCTCGCTCGGCCGGCTGAAGCACGTGCGGGCCGGTGTGCTCGACATCGCCTACGCCGAGTTCGGCCCCCGCACCGGCCAGGCCGTCGTGCTGCTGCACGGCTGGCCGTACGACGCGCACAGCTACGTCGACGTCGCGCCGCTGCTGGCCGCCGAGGGCTACCACGTCCTCGTGCCGTTCCTGCGCGGCTACGGCGAAACCAGGTTCCTGTCGCCGCACACCGCCCGCAACGGCCAGCAGTCCGCGGTGGCGCTCGACGTCATCGCCTTCATGGACGCGCTGCGGATCGACAAGGCGGTGCTCGGCGGGTTCGACTGGGGCGCGCGGACGGTGGGCGTGGTGGCCGCGCTCTGGCCACAGCGCTGCAAGGCGATCGTCGCGGTGAGCGGGTACCTCGTCACGAACCTGGCGAAGAACCTGGAGCCGCTGCTGCCGGCGGCCGAGCGGAACTGGTGGTACCAGTACTACTTCGCCACCGGACGAGGCGTCCTCGGCTACCGCCGGAACCGGCACGAGTTCAACAAGCTGATCTGGCGGGACGCGTCGCCGCGGTGGGACTTCGACGACGCGACGTACGACCGCAGCGCGGTGTCGTTCGACAACCCGGACCACGTCGACATCGTGATCCACAACTACCGCTGGCGGCTGAGCCTGGCGCCCGGGGAGACCCGGTACGACCGCTACGAACGGCAACTCGCCACCGCGCCGGCCATCGCCGTGCCCGCGATCACGATCGGCAGCGACTTCGACGGCGCGGCGGCGGACGGCGCGTCCTACCGCGACAAGTTCACCGGCCGGTACGACCACCGGGTCTTCGAGGGCATCGGCCACAACGTCCCGCAGGAGGCGCCGCAGCCGTTCGCCCGGGCGGTCGTCGACGCCGACCACCTCTGAACGTCGACGCACGCGCCCGACCCCGGCCGGGCGCGTGCGTCCACTGTGGTCAGACGGCGGCGGCCTGGAGGGTGACCTCGATGTTGCCGCGGGTCGCCTTCGAGTACGGGCACACCTGGTGCGCGCCGTCGACCAGCTCCTCGGCGGTCGCCTGGTCGATGCCCGACGCCGTCAGGCGGAGCACGGCGCTGAGCTTGAACTCGCTCGCGACGGTGTCGTGGTGCAGCGTGATCTCCGCGACCACGGCGAGGTCCGTCGGGCGGACCTTCTTCGTTGCCGCCACCCGGCGCACCGCGCCGACGAAGCAGGACGCCCAGCCGGCGGCGAAAAGCTGCTCCGGGTTCGTCGCGCCGCCCGCGCCGCCGAGCTCCTTCGGCACGGCGAGGGCGACGTCGAGCGCGCCGTCGTCGGAGGACGCACGGCCACCGTTGCGCCCTTCCGCGGTGGACGTGGCGACTGCGGTGTACGTGACTTCGGACATGGTTTCCTCTGCGTTCTCGGGATGTTCGTGCGGGGGAACCGCGGTGCTCGGACTTCACCGCAGTGCCCGGAGCGACACTAGGAACGCGGTGCGGTCCCCGGCGACCGTCGGACGACGTCATGCGTGTACGTCATCGATTTCTGTACTTGCGGGTACATTTTCGACTCGGCACCGTGGGCCGCATGGCATTGGACGAGTACTTCTTGTTGGGCCGTTCCGGGCTGCGCGTCAGCCGGCTGGCGCTGGGCACGATGACCTTCGGCACCGGCGGTTTCCACGCCGCGTACGGCAGGACCGAGGACGAGGCCCGGCCGATCTTCCGGCGCTACCTGGAGGCGGGCGGCAACTTCCTCGACACCGCGGACTTCTACACCGCGGGCGAGAGCGAGACGATCCTCGGCCGCCTCGTCGCCGAGGCGGGCGTGCGCGACCGGGTGGTGCTCACCACCAAGTTCACCAACAGCGTCGACCCCGGCGACCCGAACGCGGGCGGCAACGGCCGCAAGCACATGATCCGGGCGGTCGAGGCGTCGTTGCGGCGCCTGGGCACCGACTACGTCGACCTGTTCCTGCTGCACACGTGGGACCGGCTGACACCGGTCGACGAGGTGCTGCGCACGTTCGACGAACCTGGCGCGGGCGGGCAAGATCCGCCACGCGGGGCTGTCCGACGTGCCCGCCTGGTACGCCGCGCGGGCGCAGACCCTCGCCGAGGCGCACTCGCTCACCCCGATGATCAGCCTCCAGCTGCCGTACTCGCTCATCGACCGGACCGTCGAGGCCGAACACGTCCCGGTGGGGCAGGAGCTGGGGCTCGGCGTCACGGCGTGGAGCCCGCTCGGCGGCGGCTTCCTCACCGGCAAGTACCGCCACTCCGACGCCGGGCCGACCGGCGAGGGCAGGCTCGCGGGCGGCGGGTCGTCGTGGACCGACCGGCAGTGGGAGCTGCTGAAGGTGGTGGAGGCCGTGGCCGCCGAGCTGGGGGTGACGATGGCCCAGGTCGCGCTGAACTGGGTCGCGAACCGGCCCGGGATCGGCGCGGCCATCGTCGGCGCGAGCAGCGCGGAGCAGCTCGGCACGTCGGTGGCGGCGCTGGACTTCGAGCTGCCGGCGGAGCTGCGCGACCGGCTCGACCGGGCCAGTGCCGAGCCGCCGGCGTCGGTCTACCGGATGTTCACGCCGGACTACCAGGAGTGGCTGGTCAGCCCGGGGGTCAAGCTCGGCGACAAGCCGGCCGGCTACCGCCCGGTCGTGCGCAACTGGGCTCAGCGGTAGTCGCGCAGGTGGTCCAGGCACAGGTCCAGGGCGGATTCGAGGTGTTCGGCGGAGCCCGTCGACATCAGGATCGTCACCCCGCCCTGGATCGCCGCGATGACGGCGCCGGCCGTGCGGTGCGGGTCGACGCGGCGGCTGACCCGGCCGCTGTCCTGCATCTGCTCGATGCCGACCCGGACCTGGTGCTGCCACTGGGCGAGCAGCTGCCGGGTGACCGCCTGTGCCGCCGGGGTGTGCCTGCCGACCTCGGTGATCAGCACGCCGAGCGGGCAGTGCACGCCCTGCCTGCGGTAGCGCTCGACCACCACGTCCCGCCACCGCCGCCACGCCGCCCACGACGTGAGCTGCCCGAGGTGCGGCTGCTGGTCTTCGATCACCCGGTCGGCCTCCCAGTGGGCCACGGCCAGCAGGAGCTGTTCCTTGCCCTCGGGGAAGTAGTGGAACAGCTGGCTCTTGCCGGTGCCGCTGCGCCGCCCGACGTCCTCCAGAGTGGCCGCGTTGATGCCGCGCTCGCGGATCTCCGCGGCCATCGCCTCGACGATCCGCTGCCGGGTCGCGGCGCCCTTCTTCGTGAGCACGGGCCCTCCCTGGACTGTACCGACTGGTCCAGTATGGGCGGTGCGCGTCAGCTCTCGGACCGGGCCGCTCCCCGGAGCAGCACGCGCGCGTGCTCGCGGAAGGCGTCGGTGGCGGGGTGGGTCGCGCTCCGGGGCCAGACCACCCGCACCGCCACGGGGTCGGCGTCGGTGATCGGCACGTAGCGGACGCCGGGGTGCGGGTGGGTGTGCGCGGTCGCGTCCGTGGTGACCCCGACGGCGTCGCCGGTGGTGATCGCGGTGAGCCATTCGTCGGCGTTGGCCACGTCGAGCGCGTCGGGGCGGTGGTCGGCCGGCCACAGGTCGGTGCTGGTGCTGGTGGCGGTGGCGCAGATCGCGACGGGCCGGTCGGCGAGGTCGTCCAGCCGGACGGCGAGGGCTCGCGCGAACGGGTGATCTTCGGACACGGCGGCCACGCGTGGTTCGAGGTAGAGGTCGGCGGACGCCAGGTCGCGATCGGGGGCCGCCGGCGAGCGCACGAACGCCACGTCGATCTCGCCGCGCCGCAACGCGCCCTCGGGGTCGTCCGGCCGGAACACCCGCAGTTCCGCGTCCGGCCGGGCGTCGCGCCAACCGCGCAGCAACGGCACCGTGTGCCTGCCGAGCGCGGCCCAGGCGAACCCGACGCGCAGCGCCCTCGGCCCGGCCTTGACCTCGGCCAGCGCGTCATCCACCTGGGTGAGGATGCGGTTGGCGTGCGCCAGCAGTCGCACGCCGGCCTCGGTCAGCGCCAGGCTGCGGGTCGTGCGCTCGACCAGCCTGGTGCCGAGCCTGCTCTCCAACTGCTCCAACGTGCGGGACAGCGCGGGCTGGCTGACGTGTAGCACGGCCGCGGCGCCGGTGATCGTCCGCTCGTTGCCGATCGCCGCGAACGCCCGCAGGTGCCGCAACTCCACATTCATAACCGTGGAGCATAAGTGCTGCGCATTCGGCATTTCACGGACGGTGCGGATCGGCTCTAGCGTGATCGCCATGAAGATTGTCCTCATCGGCGCCGGCGGCACGCTCGGCACGGCCGTCCACAGCGCCCTCACCGAACGCGGCCACGACGTCGTCACTGTCGGGCGCTCCGGCGGCGACCTGCGCCACGACGTCAGCGACCCGGCGCAGGTCGCCGAGATGTACGAGCGGGCGGGCCGGGTCGACGCGGTCGTGAGCGCGGCGGGCGACGTGCCGTGGAAGCCGGTCACCGAGATGACCGCGCAGGACTACCTGGACGCGTTCCGGGGGAAGGTGCTGAGCCAGGTCGAGCTCGTCCGGCAGGGCGTCGGCCGGATCGCGGAACGGGGTTCGTTCACGCTCATCACCGGCGTGCTGGCGCGCGAGCCCGTGCCGACCGGCAGCGCGGCTTCCCTGGCGAACGGCGCGGTCGAGGCGTTCGTGCGGGCGGCGGCGATCGAGATCGCGCCGCAGCGCGTGAACGCCGTCAGCCCGACCGTGTTCACCGAGAGCCTCGACGCCTACGGCGACTTCTTCCCCGGCATGGAGTCGGTCGACCTGGCCAAGGTCGCCCGGGCCTACGTCCGGTCGGTCGAGGGCGCGCAGACGGGGCAGGTCTACGAGCTGTAGGCGCGTCCGGCGAATCCCGCGTGCGATCATATGCGCGGGATGGACGACCGCAATGCCGCCGACGAGGTCGACAGCGTGCTCACCGCGCTGGTCGATCCGACGCGCCGTCAGCTGCTCGACCTGCTCGCGGCGCAGGGTGAGACCACGGCGACGAAGCTGGCCGAGCAGCTGCCCGTGTCACGGCAGGCGGTGGTGAAGCACCTCGCCGTGCTGGACGCCGCCGGGCTCGTCTCGGGCGGTCGGGTGGGGCGTGAGGTGCGCTACTCGGTGCGACCCGCGGCACTCGACGCGACGGCTCGGTGGATGGCCTCGCTGGCCGCCGACTGGGACCGGCGGCTGGCGGCGATCAAGCGCATCGCGGAGGCGGCGGACCGGGACGCCCCGTAGGGCTCGACCCTCGACGCGGTGTGGGGGCGCTGGTTTCGCAGAGCTGCGCGGTGGTGTGCAGGGCGCGTGGCGCGGTGGCGCTGGATTGGCTGAGCTGCGCGGTGGTGCAGGGCGCGTGGCGCCGCCGGACGGGTCGGGGTGTCCGGCTGTGCGGTGGCGCAGGGCGCGTGGTGCGGCCGGGTGGTGGCGTTGGCCGTGCGAGGTGGTGTGGTTGCGGTCGGGAGGGTCCTAGTACACGACGTGCTTGCCGCCGTCCACGATGATCGCCTCGCCGGTCACCAGGTCCATCGCCAGCAGCCCCAGCACGGCCTGCGCCACGTGCCCGGGATCGGCGGTGCGGCTCAGCGGCACGGTTCGCCGTTCGGCCGCCGCCCGTTCGGCGAACCCCGCCTCGCCGTGCAGCGACGTCTGCCACCGGGTCGTCACGGTGCCCGGCGCGACGGCGTTGACCCGCACGTCCGGCGCGAGGGCCACGGCGAGGTTGCGGGTCAGTTGCAGCAGCCCCGCCTTGCTCACGCCGTAGGCGATGGACGACCCGCCGGCCCGGTAGCCGGAGATGGACGCGACGTTGACCACCGCGCCGCGGGCCACCCGCAGGTCCTCGGCGAACGCACGCGTGACGCGGAGCGTGCCGACCACGTTGACGTCGAGCACGTGGTGGAACACCTCGTCGGTCAGGGCGTCGAGGTCCGCGTGCGGCACGGCCTTCGTCGTGCCCGCGTTGTTGACCAGCACGTCGACCCGGCCGAACCGGGCGCGCACCCGTTCGGCGGTCGAGCGCACCTGGCCGTCGTCGGCCACGTCGACTCGCTCGGCCACGGCCTCGCACCCGGCGGCGGTCAGCTCGGCCACGGCGGACTCGGCGTCGGCGGAGGACCGCGAGTAAGTCACCACGACCGCCCGGCAGCCCGCACGGGCCAGCGCCAGGGCCGTGGCGCGGCCGATCCCGGTGCCGCCGCCGGTCACCACGGCGACGGTGTCGTGCAGGTCCATTCAGATCCTCCCGATCCCGCGCAGGGTGGCCACCACCCCGTCCTGGTCGATCCGGCGCACCGCGTCGGCCAGCAGCGCGCGGAACACGCGCGACTCGCGCAGCGGCAGCGGCAAGGTGAGCACCGGGAAGTCCTGCTGGTGCAGGAAACCGGCGACGGCCAGGCAGATCAGGCGCGGCTCGATGCCCAGCACCAGCAGGTCGACCGCCGGGTCGAGCAGGCGTTGGGGCAGCTTGCGCAGCGCGTCGCCGGCGATCTGGTCCAGCCGGTGGGTGATCCGCGGGTTGGCCAGCCGGGTCAGCAGCGCCTCGACCTCCCGCTCGCCCGGGCACCGGCCGAACCGGCGCAACGACGGTCCCGTCTCGGTGCGCAGCAGGCGTTCGGCGAAGTGCGCGAGCTCGGGGCGGCCCAACGCGTCGGCGGTGCTCGTGCAGCCGGCCAGCAGGCCGAGGTGGGCGAGCGCCGAGTGCGTGCCGTTGACCAGCCGCAGCTTCGCGGCCTGGTGCGGCGCGATGTCGGCCACCAGCTCCGCGCCGACCTCGTCCCAGGCGGGACGCCCGGCGGCGAAGTCGTCCTCCACCACCCACCGGCGGTGCGGTTCGCCGACCACCGCGGCCCGGTCCTCCAAGCCGAGGACCTCGGACACGCGGGCGAAGTCGGCGTCCGTGGTGGCGGGCACGATCTGGTCCACCACGCTGGACGGGAACCGCACGTGCTCGTCGACCCACTCGGCGAGGTCGCCCTCCCCGCGCCGGGCGCAGAACTCCCGCACCAGGCGCGCGACCAGGCGGCCGTTGTCGGGCAGGTTGTCGCACGAGAGGACGGTGAGCCCGGGGTGCCCGCGAGCACGGCGGCGGCGCAGGCCGGCGACCACCTGCCCCACGGGGGTGCGCGGCGGCCCGCCCGCGAGGTCGGCCGCCACGTCCGGGTCGTCCGCGCGCAGCCGCCCGGTGACCGGGTCGTGCCGGTAGCCGGCCTCGGTGACGGTCAGCGTCACCACGCGGGTGTCCGGTTCGGACAGCACGGCCGTCAGCCGATCCGGCTGCTCCACGGCCAGCAGCGCCTCGCGCACGCTCCCGACCACGCGCAGCCGGTCGTCCTCGGCGCCGCGCTCGGTGACGGTGAACAGGTGGTCCTGCTCGACCAGCGCGTCGACCAGCCGCCCGTTGCGCTGCGCCACGGCGCAGATGCCCCACGGCCCGGGCTCGACCCGCATCGCCTCCTGCGTCAGCACCGCCTGGTGGGCCCGGTGGAACGCGCCCAGTCCGATGTGGACGATGCCGACCGGCGCGCTCGGCAGGTCGGCCGCCAGCCACCCGGGCAGCCGGGCCGTCGACAGGCGGGGATGGGTCACCTCGGCGCCACCCCGGCGGTGTCGACGGCGGCGATGTCGACGTCCTTGCCCTCCGCCGAGAGCAGGAACGCCACGAACGACACCACGGCGGTGCCGATCATCCACAGCGCGACCGGCCACCCCTGCCCGTCCGCCCGCGCGACCAGGGCGGCGGCCACCAGCGGCGAGAACCCGGCCAGCGCCGCGCCGATCTCGCGGGACGCGGCGAACCCGGTGTAGCGGACGCGCGCGCCGAACAGCTCGGCGTAGAACGCGGGCTGCACCGCGATCATCGGCGCCAGGCCGAACGCCGTCGCCACCACCAGCGCCACCCAGATCAGCACCGGTTCGCGCGTGTCGAGCAGCAGGAAGAACGGGAACGCGAACGCCGCCGTGAACACCACGCTGAACAGGTTGAGCGGTCGCCGCCCGATCCGGTCGGACAACGCGCCGTACACCGGTTGCAGCACGATCACGACCACGCCGAACACCACCACGCCGGTGAGCCCGACCCAGCGCGGCAGCGCCAGCGACTTGGTGATGTAGGCGAGGCTGTAGGTGGCGTAGATGTAGACGATCGCGGTGTCGCAGATGTGGGCGCCGATGCCGATCAGGAAGTTGCGCGGGTAGCGGCGCAGCGCGTCGGACACGGGCAGCTTCACCGTGGTCCGCTGCCGGGCCATGCGCTGGAACACCGGCGACTCGTCGACCCGCAGCCGCACGTACAGCGCGACCGCGATCAGCGCGAAGCTGAACCAGAACGGGATGCGCCACGCCCAGTCCAGCACCGTCTGCCGGGGCAGCGTCTCGACCAGCAGGAACACCACCGTGCCCGACAGCAGGCCGAGCTGGACCCCGGTCTGCGCGAACGAGGTGAAGAAGCCGCGCCTGCGCGGCGGGGCGTGCTCGGCCAGCAGCGTGGACGCGCCGCCGAACTCCGCGCCCGCGCCGAGGCCCTGGCACATCCGCAGCACGGTCAGCAGGATCGGCGCGGCGATGCCGATGGAGTCGTAGGTCGGCAGCAGGCCGATCAACCCGGTCGACACGCCCATGACCAGCGTCGTGACCACCAGCGTCGACCGGCGGCCGATGCGATCGCCGAGGTGGCCGAACACGAAGCCGCCCAGCGGCCGGACCGCGAAGCCGACGCCGAAGGTCGCGAACCCCACGACCACACCCGTCGCCGGGTCCTCGGTGACGAAGAACAGCTCGTTGAACACCAGCGTCACGGCGAAGCCGTAGATGAAGAAGTCGTACCACTCCAACGCGGTGCCGACCACGGACGCGCCGACGACGCGGCGCAGTCGCCCGCCGCCGGCGGGGTCTTCGCGCACCGCGTCGTGCTCGGCCGCGGTGCGGTCGGCGGCTCCGGTCATGTCGTTCCCTCCTTTGCCGTGAGCAGGCCGTGCAGCTCGCGCCAGGTCTCCTCGGTCATCGGGATGCCGTCGCGCAACCGGGCGCGACGGGTGCGTGCCTCCGGTTCGCCCGGCACCAGCACCTCGCCGCCGCCCTGGGCGGGCGGGGTGCCGGCCAGTTCGCGGCAGAACAGCTCCGCCTGCTCGCGAAACCGCTCCACCGGGGTGAGCGAGCCGATGTCGACGGCCACCAGCACTGTGCCGAACCCGCCGCGGTAGCCCGGCAGGCTGCCGATGCCCATGCCGGTGAGCAGGCCGCCCACCACCTCGATCAGCACGCTCAGGCCGTAGCCCTTGTGCCCGCCGAACGGCAGCAGCGCGCCGCCCGCGTAGAAGTCGCCGGGATCGGTGGTCGGTCGGCCGTCCGGGTCGAGCACCAGGCCCTCGGGCACCCGCTCACCGCGGTCGCGGGCCACCGCCAGCTTGCCCTCGGCCACGCCGGACGTGGCCCAGTCGACCACGATCGGCGGGCGGTCCGCCGCACGGGGCGCGGCCCAGGCGAGCGGGTTGGTGCCCAGTCGCCGTTCCCGGCCGCCGTAGGGCGCGACGGTGGCGTCGGCGTTGCCGAACGCGAGCGCGACCAGGTCGTGCTCGGCCAGGAAGCCGACGTACTCGCCCAGCCTGCCGACGTGGTTGCAGTCCTGGATCACCGCGACGCCGCTGCCGTGCGTGCGGGTCAGGGCGCGCAGCTCGCGGGCCGCGACACCGGCCGCGACCCGGCCGAGCGCGCCGTTGCCGCGGACCACGACCGTGCCCGGACGCGGGTGGTCGACGCCGGGGCGGGCGCGCGGGTCGATCCGGCCGTCGCGGATGCGGGCCACGTAGTCGACGAGCCTGCGCACGCCGTGCGAGTCGTGGCCGGTCAGGTTCGACTCCACCAGCGAGCCCGCGACCGCCTTGGCGTCGACGAGGTTCGTGCCGGCGTCGAGCAGGATCCGGACCGCGAGCTTGGTGAGCTCGCTCGACGTGACCTTCATGCGTTCCGCCTGACGGAATGCGGTTCCATCGACATGGCTCCACCATGACATGGCTCGCCCCGCCTTGTGAAGGCGGTCACAGGGCGATTCGGTTCAGTCGGCGCCCAACGCGCGCGAGACCTCGGCGGCGGCGCGCACGACCAGCTGCGGCAGGTCCCGGGGCGCCTCGGCGAGGTCGACCAGCGACGCCGCCGACAGCCCGCCGACCACCTCACCGGTGTGGTTGACCACGGCCGCGCCGACCGCGCGCACGCCCGCCTCGTTCTCCTCGTGGTCCTCGGCGTAACCGCGTGCGCGGACCTCGGCCAGCTCGGCGAGCAGGGCGCGTTCGTCGGTGATGGTGCGCTCGGTGCGTGCGGGCAGGCCGGTGCGGCGGGCCAGGGCCCGGACCTCGTCGTCGGGCAGGGCGGCCAGGATCGCCTTGCCGATGGACGTGCAGTGCAGGCGCAGGCTCATGCCGACGCGGGAGGCCAGGTGGTAGGGCCGGGCTCCCTCCACCTTGGCCACGTACACCGCCTCGTCGCCGGACAGCAGTGCGAAGTGGACCGTCCACCCGGTCCGCTCCTGGAGGTCGCGCAGCGTCGGGCGGACGTGCTCGGCGACGTCGAGGCGCTGGAGGAACCGGCCCGCGAGGCTGAGGATGCGCGGGCCGCCGAGGTAGCCGCCCCGACCGTCGGCCCGCGCGAAACCGCGCTGGACGAGGGTCTGCAGGATCCGGTGCACGGTGGGCTTCGGCAGGCCGGAGGCGTCGGCGATGTCGGCGATGCGCGAGTGGTCGGCGAGCGCTTCCAGGACGCTCAGCGTCTTCTCGGCCGCGGACAGCGGTGCGTCGCCACTCATGGCCTCAATGTAGGCCAGGTTCGATCACCACGACCGGCGCGCGCGGATCAGCGGTGGCTCTTGCGCGGCGTGACGACCGCGGTCAGGCCGTCGAGGAGGCGTTCGAGGCCGAAGTCGAACAGGGACTCGAGGTCGACGTCCGCGCCCGGCTCGGTGACCCGCGCGAGGTGCGCGATCAGCGGGCCGTCGACGGCGAGGCGGGCCGTCATCCACTGCTTGCTGGTCATCCCGGTGTCCAGCTCCGCGCCGGCCTCGCTCTCGATGTTCAGCGCCGTGCCGCGCACGTGGTTGACCACGGCGGCGTAGACGTGCAGGCGGGTGCGCTCGTCCAGCCCGAGGCCGTCGAGCGCCCGCAACGTCCACTCCGCGTACGCGAGCAGTCCCGGCAGCGTGGCCGGCCGGACGATCGACACCAGTCGCGGCAGCCAGGGGTGGCGTTGGTAGGCCGCCCACTGGAGCCGGGCGGCGACCCGCAGGTGGGCCCGCCACCCCGGCGGCGGCCGCGGGTACTCGATCTCCGCGAACGCGGCGTCGGCGACGAGCTGGGGGAGGTCGGCGTCGAAGTGCTCGCGCAGGGTCACGGTGGCGACGCCGAGCTTGGCCGCGACCGCCCGGGGGGACAGCGCGGCCAGGCCGTCGGCGTCGGCGATGCCCATGGCCACCCGGACGACGCGGTCGCGGTCCAGACCGCCCGCCGACCGCGACGGCAGCCTGCGCCGGGCCACCACCGCGCCGACGCGGGACGTCGACTCGATGGCGCCCGTCTGCTTGAGCGCGGCCAGCGCCTTGGTCGCGGTGGCCATGGCGACGCCCCACTCGCGCATGATCGCCCTGGTGGTGGGGACCGGGTCGCCGGGCCGCAACTCGCCGTCCGCGATGCGCCGTTCGACCTCGGCGACGATCCGGAGGTACGGCGGCGGCTCGTTCACGGCGTCATCGTGCCAGGCTTCAGTGCTCGGGCAACCAGTTGCCGTGCAGGCCGAGCGGCACCCTGGCCGGGAGGTGCACGCGGGCCACGGGTTCGCCGGTGAAGTCCTGGGCCGAGAGGATCACGAGGTCGCTCGCGCCGCGCTCGGGGTTGTGGACGTAGGTGAGCAGGTAGCCGTCGTCCTCGCCCTGCCCCGTGGCGGCGAACACGGCCTCGCCGACCGCCTCGTGCCGGCCGAACCCGTGCACCTCGGACGTGCCCCGGTGCAGGTCGTGCTTGACCAGGGCGTTGGTGAAGGCGTCGTCGGACGGCGTGCCCTCGGGCGTGAACGGGATGCCGTACAGGGCGGTCGCGGCGGAGTAGCCGTACCGGTGCGCGCGGGTGGCGCGGGCTTCGGCGACCCGCGGGAAGTCCTGCGGCCGGTCGTCCAGGCGGCGCTGGTCGACCCGGTCCGGGGTGATCGTCCAGCGGTCCAGCGCGGGCCGGATCGCGCCGGGGTCGGCCGGGTCGAACGGACCTTCGGCCGTGACGACGTCGACCACGACCGCGTCACCGTCGTCGTAGGCGTTGAGCGTGTGGCTGACGTGCACCGGGTCGATATCGAGCCAGCGCACGTCGCCGCCGGTCCGCGGCATGACGCCGACCCGGGTCGGGTGCTCCGGGAGCCAGCGGCACTCGAACCCGTCGAAGCCGATCGGCGTGTCCCAGAGGACGACGTGGTTCTCGGTGAGCGCGAAGTCGTGCATGAACGGCGTCCGCGTCAGGGGGACGGTGGTGGTCCGCACGACGTGCCCGTCCGCGTTGATGACGATGTGCTGGACGAACTCGTGCCCGGGCATGTACGAGAGCGAGTGCAGTTCGCCGGTGAGCGGGTCGTGCTTCGAGTGCGCGCCCGCGGTGAAGCCCTCGGCCGTTGCACCGAGGGCGCACACGCCGACGGTGTTGAGCTCGGCGTCCAGCTCGGCGGGCGGCAGGCCGCCCTCGGCCAGGGCGAACGTCCGCCGGGCGTGCTCGAACACGTGCACCATCGGCGCGAAGCCCGGCGTGCGGACGAAGCGGTTGCGGTACCACTCGGCCCGGCCGTCGCGCAGCCGCACGCCGTGCACCATGCCCTGCCCCATGCCCCACAGGTGCACGGCGGGGTCCTCGACGCCCAACGGGTTGGGCCCGTTGCGCAGGTAACGGCCGTCGAGCTCGGCCGGGATCCGCCCGGTGACGGCGAGGTCGTGCGCGGTGATCTCTTCGGTGACCGGGGCGAAAGGCCCCTCCAGGTACTTCATGTGAAAACCGTATGCGGGAGATCGGCCGGACTTCTCGCGATGACGGCAAATGCCCCGCTGTGCACTAGTGCAACCGCACGAGCGGGTCGGGGCCCAGTGTGGCCCATCACCTCTGAATACGAAATGTGCGGCGAACTTCGGTATTTCGACTTCGGTCGTCACTCGCCATTACCGCGAATGGTCGTCCCGGTCCGATTCGGCTTCCTGCTCTACTTGCCGAATGATCACACGAAGATTCTCGATGGTCGCCGTCGCGGTGTTGACCGCGGTCGGATCCGTGCTCTTCCCGACGGTTCCGGCCACGGCCTCGATCTCGGCGTCGGCCGTCACCACCATCGTCAACCGGGCCAGCGGCATGTGCCTCGACGTGCCGGGCGGCTCGCTGGACAACAAGAAGCCGGTGCAGACCTACCACTGCAACGGCGGCGCGAACCAGCAGTGGGAGTACCTCCCGAGCACCATGCCCGGTTACGGCCAGTTCAGGAACGTCGCCAGTCAGAAATGCCTCGACGTGCGCGGCGCGAGCACGGACCCGGGCGCGACGATCCAGCAGTACATCTGCATGGACGTGCCGAACCAGAAGTGGAACTTCGACCCGTCGTCCGGTTACCTGAGGGCGTTGCACAGCGGCGGGTGCGCGGCGGCGGAGCATTTGCAGTACAAGGCTCCCGTCAGTCAGCACCCGTGCAATCCGTCGTACTTCGTGTTCACCCTCTGGTACGTCTCGATCTGATCTTCCGACCCCTGGCCCGCCCGATGGCGCGTGACGTCATCGGGCGGGCTCGGCTTGTTCGAACGTGTTCGGCGATCGACCCGATCGGTCCTGCTGCGGGGAGGAGTCGCGTGAAGCGCTTGGCGAGGCCGTTGCTGCGCCGGTTGGGGACGGAACGGGGAGTGCGGCGCCTGGCGTGGGTGCCGGTGGGCTCCAGCTACTACTGACCGATGTCGTTCGGTCCGATCCACCGACTGGGGTGGCGGGGATGCGGGCGCTGCACCGGCGGTGCGTGCGGAAGCCCGTCTTCCGCACGCTCGCCGGCAGGCGGTGGTCTGCGAGCCCGGGTTGGCCAGGCGGGCGCTGGTCGACGCCGACGCGCGACTGGAGCACGTGCCCGCGTTCTGGCGTCCCGGCGGCGTTCCGCTGCCTGCGCCGGTGTGCGCCGCGCTGAACCGGTGGGTGCGCGCGAGCCTGGTGGCCGAGGATCCCAAGTCCATGGCCGCGGTCGCCCTGAGCCCGGGCCCGACCTCCGCCACGAGCGGTGCGCGGGCCTAACGGGACTGGAGGGCGTCCACGGCGACGGCCTGCGCGATGACCGCACGGCGGTCGATGTAGGGGTCGGTGATCCGGATCAGGTAGTGGTCGCGGACCCACGTCTTCTTGTCCACGCTGAACACCGGCTGACCGTCGCGGGCGAAGTCGAAGTGGTAGCGGAACGGGAACGGGATGTTGTTCACCAGCGGCAGGAAGCCCCAGAGGCGGCGCAGAACGGCGAGGCCGTGGTTGCGCTCGCGGCCCGTGGTGGTCGGCGCGTTCGGCTGGTCGAGGTGCCAGGTCGAGTTGATCAGGGACTTGCCGAAGTCCTTGCGGAACAGCGCGATGGACTGCCCGGCGCCGTCGATCACGTCGTAGCCGCTGCCGAGGTCGATCACCTTGCGCGCGCGGAAGCCCGCGAGCACCTGGCTCTTGCTGGAGTCGGTGTAGATGGTCACCTGCTCCTTGAACGCCATCCGCTTCTGCTCGACGAACGCCACCAGCGGACCGGGCTCGCCGCCGTTGTCGGCGAAGACCTCGTAGCGGTTCACCATCAAGGTGACCTTCTGGTGCATGTGCAGCACGTTCGTGGCCTGCGTGAGCATGGACGTTCCCCCTGGGCTTCGGTGAGCCCGAAGTTTGTCACCCGACCGTGTGAAGATCACCACAGGGGCCGGGTGACGGGCCGGGCGCGCGGCCCGGCCCGCCGTCCGAGGTCAGGCGGCCTGCGCCTGGTTGTAGAGGTTCTGGGCGTCGGCGCCGAAGTACGGGCCGAACATCCAGTTCGGGAACAGGTTGATCTTGTAGCTGTTGACGGAGTTGACCGTGCCGACGCCGGTCGCCTCGGAGAACGCGCGGAACCAGGGGCCGCCGCTGGCGCCACCGGTCATGTTGCACGTCATGCCGATGCCGTCGCTGAGGAAGGCGTTGAACGTCCGACCGCTGCAGTAGACGAGCTTCGTGCCGTCGTACGGCGCGGCGGCGGGGTAGCCGAACGCGTAGGTGTTGTCGGCGCGCGGCAGGTTGAACGCGATGCCCTGCGCGCCCACGACGTCGGTGAGGGACTGGCCGTTCAGCTGCCCGACGACGATGGCGCCGATGTCGTAGTTGATGTCCTCGCTCGCGTGCCACTGGGGGGTGGCGAAGGTGGCACGTGCGTTCCACGTGCCGTACGGGGCGTTCCCGTTGTCGTAGGCCGGGACGAACGCGACGTTGGTGTGGTAGGCGCCGTCGAGCTTCACGCAGTGCCCGGCCGTGACGACCGTGCTCTTGTTGGCGCTGGTGACGGCGTTGCCGCTGCACGAGGCGTTGCGGCCCTGGTAGGTGAAGAACACCCGGCCCGCGGTCCGCACGACCGCGCCGCCGCCGGTCCACGCGCTGCCGCCGTTGGGGAAGGCCAGCGGTGCGATGGTGGTCGGCTCGCCGGCCGGGACGGTGGAGCGCAGCGCGGAGGGGGCCGTGGTGCGGAGGTCGAGCGGAACGGCGGCGCGCATCCGTTCCGGTGTCCAGTAGGAGCCTGGTGCGGGGGCGGACTGCGCCGCCGGGACGGTGATCACCGACAAGGCCAGCGCGCTCGCCAGGGTGACCAGTCGTTTCACAGCACGGTTCATGATCTTCCACCTTTCGTGGGTCGATCAATGGCAGGGACCGTGTGGTGAAAGTTACTCAGCGCAACGCCCGGGCGTCTCCGGCGAACGGGTGAGAACCGGCCGGCTCCGCCCCCGCCGGCGTCGTGGGACACGCCCGGCGTGGCCCGAGGTGGGCACGGCTTGACCTTCCAGCGGGTGGAGCTCGTACGGTCCCGTCCATGACCCGCTGCTCCGAGTGCGGTGCGCCCGCCCGTCCGCACTCGTGCGAGGAGCTGTTCCACGTCGTGCTGGCGCTCGACCACTCCCGGCGCGCCCCGTGGGGACCGCTGCACGGCGTCACCGTGTCGTGCTTCCTGCTCCAGCACCCCGGCCGCCTGCCGGAGCGGGACCGGGCCCGTCCGTGGGCGACCCTGCACGTCTACCTGGACGGCGGCCTGACCGCGGTCACCCGGTTCGCCGAAGCGATGCGCCGCGCCAACTCCCGGCACGGCAGCGGGCTCGCGGACGTCGTGGCCGGCGTGCCGGTCGCACCGCTCGGCCCGACGCCGAGGGCCTTCGAGGTGACCATCGACGACGTCGCCGTGGACGGCACGTTCCCCGCCACCGGCTTCCCGGACCGGGTCGGCGCCTGGACCGCGGCCACCGTCGCGGCCTGGCGGCGCTGACCCCGAAGGCGTCGCGTTTGTGGTCGGCGGGGAAGGGGCACCTGAGGGTGTCCTGTGTCCCCGCCGGAGGGTGGTAGCGGTGTCGCTTCCTGGCTGTGGCGAGCTCCTGGCCGGTCGGTACGAGTTGGCCGGCACGTTGGGCGTCGGCGGCATGGCCGAGGTGCGCCGCGCGTGGGACGCGGTGCTGCGGCGGGACGTCGCGGTCAAGTTGTTCGACACCACCGCGGACGCGGACGCGGGGCGGCGGTTCGACAACGAGGCCCGGACGCTCGCCGCGTTGTCGCACCCCGGGCTGGTCTCCGTGTACGACGCCGGCCACGCCGACGGCACCGCGTTCGTCGTGCTGCGGCTGGTCGAGGGCCGCACCCTGCGTGATCGGATCGCCGACGGACCGCTGTCGGTGACCGAGGTGCGGGAGTTGGGCGCACAGTTGGCCGACGCGTTGGCCTACGTGCACGAGCAGGGCGTGGTGCACCGGGACGTCAAGCCGTCCAACATCCTGCTCGACCACGACGGCACGCCCTACCTGGCCGACTTCGGGCTGGCGCACCTGGCCGACACCACCCGCTTCACCCGAACCGACCAGATGGTCGGCACGGCCGCCTACCTGGCGCCGGAACAGGTGCGCGGCAGCGAGATCGGACCGGCCGCCGACGTGTACTCGTTCGGGTTGGTGCTGCTGGAGTGCCTGACCGGTCGCCGCGAGTACCCGGGCGGTGACGTCGAGTCGGCCGTGGCCCGGCTGCACCGCCCGCCGGCCGTGCCCGACGACCTGCCCGCCGACCTGGTGCGCCTGCTGTCGTTGACCACCGCGCTGTCGACTCGTCGCCGGCCCACCGCCGACGAGTGCGCCCGCGTGCTGCGGGGCCGCCCCGGCGACGACCCGACCGTCGCCACCGCCGCGCCCGGCTCACGTCGGCAGTTGACGGCGCTCGTCGCGTCGGCGGCCGGGCTGGTCGGCGCGCTCGGCATCGCCTGGGCGGTGTCGCCCGGACCTTCACCGGCCACGTCCGCGCCCGTGGAGCCGGCGCCGCAAGCCGTCGTCCAGGACACGACCACGCCGCGGGACCAGCCGGTGACCGGCACGACGACGAGCACGACGACACCGGTCATCGAGGAGCGGCCCGTCGCCGGTCCGAAGGTGGGACCCGCGCCCGGCCAGGCCAAGGACGGGAAGGGGAAGTCGTCCGGCAAGGCAGGGAAGGGCAAACCCTGAGCGGGCGCACCCGCCGCGCCGGATCCGATCACGTGCGTGGAACCCTGTGGCGTTGATCCGCGTCGGTCCTGCAGTGGCGGCGTGGCGGAGCCGGGGGAGTCATGGCGGAGGAGTTCGGGCCCTATCGGGTCGGCGAGCTGTTGGGGCGCGGCGGCATGGGCGAGGTGCACCGGGCCCACGACACGGCGCACGACCGCGTGGTGGCGTTGAAGCGGCTCTCCGCCGAGCACAACGACGACGAGGACTTCCGCGCCCGGTTCCGGCGCGAGTCGCGGATCGCGGCACGGCTGCGTGAACCGCACGTCATCCCGATCCACGCCTACGGCGAGATCGACGGCCGGCTCTACCTGGACATGCGGCTGGTGGAGGGGCGCGACCTGGCGGCGGTCGTCGCGGACGGGCCGCTCGACCCGGCGCGGGCGGTGCGGATCGTCGCCCAGGTCGCCGGCGCGCTCGACGCCGCGCACGCGGACGGCCTGGTGCACCGGGACGTCAAGCCGTCGAACATCCTCGTCACGCCGGACGACTTCGTGTACCTGGTCGACTTCGGCATCGCCCGCAGCGTCCTGCCCGCCGGCACGCACCTGACCGCGTCCGGCGCGGTGATCGGGACCCTGGACTACCTCGCGCCCGAGCGGTTCGGCGACGGGCAGGTGGACGGCCGCGCGGACGTCTACGCCCTGGCCTGCGTGCTGCACGCGTGCGTCACGGGCAACCGGCCGTTCGAGGCGGACAGCGCCGCCGCCCTGCTCTGGGCGCACCTCCAGCAGCCACCGCCCGCCGCCTCCGCCGCCAACCCCGCCGTGCCGCGCGCGTTGGACGGGGTTATCGGGCGCGGCATGGCCAAGGACCCGGCGCAGCGCTTCCAGACCGCCGGCGCCCTGGCCGCCGCGGCGGCCGAAGCCCTCGCCACCCCGCCACCTGTCCCCGCTCGACCTCGACCGTCCACCCCACCTGCCCCGGCCCAGGGCACGCCCGCGCCGTTCACCCCGGCCCAGGGCACTCCCGCGCCACCCGCCGCTGCCCCGGGCACCCCTCCGGCACCCGCCGCTGCCCAGGGCGTGCGAGCGCCGTTCACCCCCACTCACGGCACGCCTTTGCCGCTCGTCCCCAACCCCGTGACGGGTCCGCCCCGGCGGGTGCCCGAGCGCAAGGTGCCGGTCGCGCCGATCGTCGCCGGCGCCGTGGCGTTGGTGCTGGTCGCCGTGGTGCTGGTCTGGTCGTCGGACTGGCTGGGCGACGGCCGGCTCGCGAGTTCCCCCACGACCTCCGTGACGACCTCGGCCTCCACGACGACGTCGACCTCCAAGGCGACCACGTCGACAACGCCCGCGCCGACCACCACCACCGTCGACCAGCAGGCGTCCGTGCTGCTGGAACGGCTGCCCACCGTCTACCGGGGCAACCCGAGCTGCGCGCCCACCCCGTCGAGCGGGGGAGCGGCCGCGACCGTCACGTGCACCAAGGCGAACTCGGCGCACTTCCGCTTCCCGCCACCGGACCAGGCGGTGTTCCACCTGTTCACCGATCGCGCCGCCCAGGACGCCCACTTCAAAGCCCTCGTGGACGCCAACCGCATCCCGCGCGACGACAGCCAGGGCGGCTGCCGACCCCTGACCCAGCCCGCGCACTACTCCCTGTACTACCGGTCCGAGAGCGGTCCCGTCCCCGGCGAGTACACGACCTGCTTCGTCGCCGACGGCGTCGGCCGGGTGTGGTGGGTCGACACCCGGACCTCCGTCACCGGCGAGCTGCGGTCGTCGACGGCGCTCGACCCCGACTCGCTCGACCAGCTCGGCTACTGGTGGAACACGATGATCCTCACCCAGATGTCCTGAGGTCGCCGAGCTTGCGCTCCAGCACCGCCCGTTCACGCTCGTTGCCGCACAACCGCACGGCCCGCTCCAGCTCGACCCGCGCCTCGTCCCCTCGACCCAGCCTGCACAGCAGCTCACCGCGCACGCTGGGCAGCAGGTAGGAGTTCGCCAGCGCGTCGGAGCCCGCCAGCCCGTCCACGATCGGCAGCGCCGCGGCCGGTCCACTGGCCATGGACACCGCCACCGCCCGGTTGAGGTCGACCACCGGTGACGGCGCGAGCCGGCCGAGCGCCTCGTACAGCAGCACGATCCGCTCCCAGTTCGTCGCCTCCACCGAGGGCGCGACGGCGTGGCACTCGGCGATGGCCGCCTGCAAGCCGTAGGCCCCGAGGCCGCGCCCGACCTTCTCGGCACGGGCCAGCGCGGCACGTCCACGCCGGATCGCGGCGTGGTCCCAGCGGCGGCGGTCCTGGTGCTCCAGCAGCACGGGCTCGCCGTCCGACCCCGTGCGGGCGGGGAAGCGCGCCGCGGTCAGCTCCAGCAGCGCCAGCAGGCCGTGCACCTCGGGCTGGTCGGGCACGAGCCTGCTCAGCACGCGGGCGAGCCGCTGCGCCTCGCCCGCGAGGTCGAACCGGATCAGGTCGTCACCGGAGCTGGCCGTGGACCCCTCGGTGAAGATCAGGTAGACCACGTTGAGCACCGAGTTGAGCCGCGCGGTCCGCTCCTCGGCCGTCGGCACCTCGAACGGCACGCCGGCCGCGCCGAGCGTCTTCTTCGCCCTGGTGATCCTGGCCTGGACGGTCGCGGTCGGCACCAGGCACGCCTTGGCGATCTCGTCGCTGGTCAGACCGCCGACCACGCGCAGCGTCAACGCCACCCGCGCCTCCCGCGACAGCACGGGGTGGCAGGAGATGAACATCAGCGCCAGCACGTCGTCGTCGATCTGGTCCGGGTCCCACGGCAGGTCGTCGGCGTCGACGGGGCCGCCACCCGAGGTGGCTCCGCCCTCGCCGAGGTCGTGCGCGAGCGCGGCGTACCTCTCGTCGAGGGCGGAGCGCCGGCGGAACGCGTCGATCGCGCGCCGCCGGCCGACGGTGAGCAACCACCCCGCCGGGTTGGTCGGCACGCCGTCGCGCGGCCAGGTCACGAGCGCCTCCGCCAGCGCCTCCTGCGCCAGGTCCTCGGCCAGCGCGAAATCGCCGGTGTAGCGCGCGAGCGCGCCGACGATCCGCGCCGACTCGATCCGCCAGACGGCGCCGACGGCGCCGCGGCCCGTGGGGTCGCCCGCGGTCGACCCGCTCAGAGCTGACCGGTGGCTTCCCGCCACGCCCGCTCCTTCTGGATCCACTCGTTGTCCTGGGGGAACTCGTCGATCGAGGAGACCCGGCGGATCTCGGTCTTGAAGCCGGGCCCGCTGATCGGGAACCGCTTGGCCCACTCGACGGCTTCCTCCCTCGACGCCACGTTGAGGATGTAGAAGCCGTTGAACAGCTCCTTCGTCTCGCCGTACGGGCCGTCGGTGACCACGGGCGGTTCGGACGAGTAGTCGACCACCACGCCCTCTTCGGCCTCGGCGAGCCCTTCCGCGGCGACCAGCACGCCGGCCCGGATCAGCTCGTCGTTGAACCTGCCCATCGTCTCCAGCATCTCGGTGAAGTCGATGTCGCCCATCTGGGCGTAGGCCTCGTCGGTCGCGCGCATGATCAGCATGTACTTCATGGTTCCGTCTCCCTGGCCGTCGTCCGGGCCCTCTCTCGGACCCTGTCACCCCAAGGTCGAACGGACCGCGCCGCGGATCGACACACCCGCCGAACTTTTTCCGAGAGAGCGCGGGCAGCCTACTTCGCCGAGCCGGTCCGCGCGGATCCACGGCGCGCCCGCGCCACCGGCCACACCGGACACCGTGGTCAGCCGGTCACCGGAGTGGCAAACGACCTTGCCGTCTTGGCAAGCTGCGGGGCATGGACGACGACCTGGACCGCGTGCTGACCGCCGTGGGACCGCGGCTGCGGGCGCTGCGCCGTGCCCGCGATGTCACCCTGGCCGAGCTGGCCGAGACCACCGGCATCTCGGAGAGCACCCTGTCACGGCTGGAGAGCGGCCGACGGCGGCCGAACCTGGAGCTGTTGCTGCCGCTGGCGCGGGCGCACGGCGTGCCGCTCGACGAGCTCGTCGGCGCACCGCCCACCGGCGATCCGCGCATCCACATCCGCACGATCCGGCGGCACGGCATGACGTTCATGGCGCTGAGCCGCCGACCGGGCGGCACGCAGGCGTTCAAGGTGCTCATCCCGGGCGCGCTGCACGACGCCGTGCCCACGCCGCAGACCCACGAGGGGCACGAGTGGCTCTACGTCCTCAACGGACGGCTGCGGCTCGTGCTCGGCGAGCAGGACATCGTGCTCACGCCGGGGGAAGCGGCCGAGTTCGACACCCGGGTACCGCACTGGCTCGGCACCGCCGGCGCCGAGCCCGTCGAACTGCTGATCCTGTTCGGCCCGCAAGGCGAACGCGCCCACGTGAAGACCCGCACCTGAGCAGGCACGCCGGTGTGCCCCTCACCTCGCTGTGAGGGGCACACCGGCGTGCGTCACGGGGTTCGGCAGCTGACCGTCGGCGCGGCCCACTGGCCGTTCGCCATCACGGTGAAGCCGAACGTGGTGCTCGCACCTGCGGCGAGGTTGCCGTTGCCGCTGGGCTTCATGGTCATCACGTTGCCGCTGGAGTCCCAGGTGGGCGTGCCGCTCCACGTCGCGGAGATCTTCTGCGGCGACGTGACGGTCACGGTGGCGGTCCAGCTGGTGATCGCCGTGGCGCCGGCCCGGATCGTCACCTCGCCGTTGAAGCGGTCACCCCACTGCTGGCTCGTGCGGTAGGTCGCGGTGCAGGAGCCGCCATCCGGCTGCGTCGTGGTGGTGGTCGTCGGGTTGGTCGTGCCGGGCGGGGTGTCCGTCGGCGCGACGGCCCGACCGGTCGACGGCGAGATCATGCCCGCGCACAGGCCGCGGCTCGCCAGGTTCGACGCGATCTGGGGGACGGCGTTGATGGTGGTCTGGTAGCCGTCGTGCATAAGGATGACGCCGCCGTTCTGCAGCGTGGACGCGGCCTGGACGATCTGGGCGGTGCTGGCGTTGTTCCAGTCCTGGGAGTCGACGTTCCAGAGCACCTCGGTGAGGCCGAACTGCGCTTCGACGGCCTTGAGGGTGCTGTTGGTCTCGCCGTAGGGCGGGCGGAACAGCTTGGGCGCGACGCCGGTGGCGGACTGGATGGCCTGCTGGGTCTGGGAGATCTCCGAGGTCATCTGGGCCTGGCTGAGCTGGGTCATGTGCGGGTGCGACCAGCTGTGGTTCTCCACCCACATGCCGGCGTCGCGCTGGCTGCGGGTGAGGGCCGGGTTCGCCTGGACGTTGTTGCCCTGGTTGAAGAACGTGGCCCGCAGCCCGGCCGACCGCAGCGCGTTGAGCAGCTGGGTGGTGGTGCCGGCCTTGGGGCCGTCGTCGTAGGTCAGGGCGACGTAGCCGTTGGCGCAGTTGGCGTTGTTCGGCGGCGTGGTCGTGGTCGTGGTGGGGCCGGTCGGGCTCGCGGCGTTGAGGGCGTTGAGGACCGAGGTGTAGGCGGCTTTCTTGTTGCCGGAGCCGTCGAAGAGCAGGGGGGTGCCGGAGGCGCGCCAGGAGTCGGTGTCGCGGATGCCCCAGACGGTGATGCCGGTGCAGCGGGTCACGGCGAGGCAGGCTTGGACGACGCCTTGGTACTGCTGGGCCTGGGAGGAGCCGGAGCCTTCGATGTCGAGTTCGGTGATCTGGACGTCGACGCCGAGGTCGGCGAAGTTCTGCAGGGTGGTGTGGTAGTTGGAGGGGACGGGGTTGCCGCTGTTGAAGTGGGCTTGGAAGCCGACGCAGTCGATGGGCACGCCGCGGGACTTGAAGTCCTGGACCATCCGGTAGACGCCCTGGGTCTTGGCGTGTGACCAGTTGTCGGT
>NZ_JBVJVK010000072.1:0-39046 GCF_055603705.1 Actinosynnema sp. NPDC037264
CCCCCCCCCCCCCCCCCCCCCCCCCCCCCCCCCCCCCCCCCCCCCCCCCCCCCCCCCCCCCCCCCCCCCCCCCCCCCCCCCCCCCCCCCCCCGCCGCGCTACTTCAGCCGCACGGGCAAGGAGCGGTGACCGTTGGAGATGAACGACTGGCCCGGCTCCAGCTCGTGCGGCGCCACCGCCAGCTCCATCCCCGGGAACCGGGCGAACAGGGCCGGCAGGGCGATCTCCGCCTCCATCCGCGCCAGGGGTGAGCCCAGGCAGTAGTGGACGCCGTGGCCGAACGCCAGGTGGGTCTTGTCGGCCCTGGTGACGTCGAACCGGTCGGCGGTCTCGCCGTGCACCGATCTGTCCCGGCCCGCCGCCGCGTAGGCCGCCAGGATCGCCTCGCCCTGGCGGATGACGACACCGTCACCGAGCTCGATGTCCTCCACGGCGTACCGCAGGGGCAGGTTCGCGATCGGCGCCTGCCAGCGCAGGGTCTCCTCGATCACGTCCGCCCAGCCGCTCGTGCCCGCGCGGACCGCGGCCAGCTGCTCCGGGTGGGTCAGCAGGGCGGTGATCGCCTGGTCGAGCAGGTTCACGGTGGTCTCGTAGCCCGCCGAGATCACCAGGATCAGGGTGTCGACGAGCTCGGCTTCCTCCAGCTTCGAGCCGTCGTCCTCGCGCACCGCGATCAGGCCGCTGGCCAGGTCGTCACCGGGGTTCTCCCGCTTCGCCGCGACCAGCTCGTGCATGATCCCGTACAGCTGCACGGCGTTCGCCTGCGCCGCCGCGGCGGTGATCGTGGTGTCGAAGACGCCGTCGACCACCGTCCGCAGCTCCGACCGCGCCTCGGCGGGCACGCCGAACAGCTGGCAGATGACCTCGATCGGGATCGGGTAGGCGTACCGCTCCCGCAGGTCGACCGGCTGCTCCGCCGCGTCGAGCTCGTCCAGCAGCCGGTCGGTGATCCGCTCGATCCACGGCCGCATCGCCGCCACGCGCCGCGCCGTGAACGCCTTGGACACCAGCGAGCGCAGGCGACGGTGCTCGCCCCCGTACGCGGTGAACATGTTCTGCACCGAGACCCACAGGTGCAGCGGCCAGTCCTCGGAGATCTCACCGGTGCCGAACGCGGGCCAGTGCTGCCGGGCGTCCTTCGAGACGCGGGGGTCGCCGAGCAGGTCGCGCAGGGTCTGCTGGCTGGTCACCGACCACGCAGGAACCTGGCCAGGGAGCTCCACCAGGGTCGCCGGCCCTCGCGCGGCGATGGCTGCGGACTCGGCGTGGAGGTCACGGCCGGTGGGGTCGAGGACGATGGGTTCGGCTGCACGTTCCAACGGGGCTCTCCAGGTGACTCGTCGGGCTGGACGGGCACGGCTACCGGGGTGAAACGCACGGGGAGCGCGCTGAGCGCGCGGTGGAACGGGCCCGGCCGCCAGACCAGCTCGTCGACGGGGACCGCCAGGCGCATGTCGGGCAGGGCGTCGAGGATCTTCTCCATCGCCACCGACGCGATCAGCCGGGCCGGTTGCTGCGCCGGGCAGGCGTGCACGCCCGCGCTCCAGGCGAGGTGCGCCCGGTTGCCCGAGCGCTGCTGGCCGACCAGCGCGGGGTCGTTGTTGGCCGCCGCGAAGCTGATCACCACCGGCTCGGCGGCGGGCAGCCGGACACCGGCGAAGTCGGTGTCCTCGAGCGGGTAGCTCGCCGAGTAGTTCGCCATCGGCGGGTCGGTCCACAGCACCTCGTCGAGCGCCTCCTCGACCGGCAGGCTGCCGCCGGAGAGGTCGCCCGCGAACCGGTCGTCGGCCAGCAGCAGCCGGATGCCGTTGGCGATCAGGTTCTGCTCGGGCTCGGTGCCCGCGCCCATGAGCAGGACGAGCTGGTGGATCAGCTCCTCGTCGGTCAGCCGGGCCGGGTGGGCCATCATCCACGAGGGCATGTCGTGGCCGGGCCGCTGCCGCTTGAGCGCGACCAGCTCCACCATGCACTGCGTCAGCTCGGCGTTGGCCTGCTCCGGGTCGACCATGTCGAAGATGGAGCTCATGGCCTTGAGCAGCCGGTCACCGAGCTCCGGCGGGCAGCCGTAGAGGTGGTTGAACATCATCAGCGGCAGCAGCTTCGCGTACTCGCCGCGCAGGTCGGCCTCGCCCTTGCCGGCGAACCTCGCGATCAGCAGGTCCGCGGTCTGCTCGACCTGGCCGCGCAGCGCGTTCGGGTCGACCCGGCTCAGGCTGTCGGTGACCGCGGCGCGCAGCCGCGCGTGCTGGGCGCCGTCGGTGAACAGGGCGTTCGGGCGGTACATCATCATCGGCAGCACGGGGGAGTCCGGCGGCATCTTCGCCTGCCAGCGGCGGGGGTCGCGCGGGAACGCGCTGGGGTTGCGCAGGACGTCCAGGGCCGCGGCGTAACCGACGACGAGGTGGGCGGGCACACCGGGCGCCAGCTCGACGGGCGCGACCGGCCCGTGCTCGCGCAGGGCCCGGTAGGTGGCGGCCGGGTCGGCGGCGAAGTCGGGGCCGTGCAGGGGCGTCCGGCCGTGGTGTGCGGGACATGCCTGCCCGGGGGCGGCTTGCGAGGTCACGCGTTCTCCTGGTTGCGGGTTAACAGGTACTCGACGAGGGAGACGAGCGCCTGCGTGGACGAGGTGGCGTCGCGGGCGTCGCAGAACATCAGCGGTGTCCCGGGCAGCAGGTCCAAGGCGTCCCGGAGCTCCTCGCCGGGGAACGCGGGCGCGCCGTCGAAGGCGTTGACGGCCACCGCGTACGGGATGCCGAGCTCCTCCAGCAGGCTCATCACCTCGAACGACTGCTCCAGGCGGCGGGTGTCGGTGAGCACGAGCGCACCGAGCGCGCCGTGGGCGATGTCCTTCCAGATCCGGGTGAACCGCTGCTGGCCCGGCGCGCCGAACAGGTAGAGCACCAGCTCGTCGGTGAGCGTCAGCCGGCCGAAGTCCAGCGCGACCGTGGTGGTGTTCTTCTCGTCCACCCCGGCGAGGTCGTCGACCAGGGCGCCGGCCTGCGTCATCGTCTCCTCGGTGCGCAGCGGGCGGATCTCCGAGAGGGTGCCCACGAAGGTGGTCTTCCCGACCGCGAACGGGCCGACGACCAGCAGTTTCACCGCCGTGCGCACGGTGTCGCGCAGGTAGACGCCGTCAGAGGCGAGCGCGGAGGCCATCGAGCACCTCCTTCAGCAGCTCCATGTTCGGGCGGGCGGCGTGCGAGACCGCGGCGTGCGTCGCGATGTGCCCGCTGTCGACCAGGTCGGACAGCAGCACCTTGGTCACGCTCATCGGCAGCGAGAGGTGAGCGGCGATCTCGGCCACCGACAGCGCGCCGCCGCGGCAGAGCTCCATCAGCCGCTTCTTCTCCGGCGACAGCCCGGAGACCTGCTCGCGGGTGGCGATCACGACCGTGACCGCGTCGAAGGTGTTGCGGCTGGCGTGCGCCCGTCCGCCGGTCACGACGTACGGCCGCACCAGCCCCCGCAGGCGCTTCTCGCCGCTCACGCCGGGCTGCCCGCGTCCTGCCGCGGCGGGCTGGTGAGTTCCTTGCCCAGCCGCTGCACGAGCTCCTGGATCCGGAACGAGACCGCCTCCATGTCCACCCGCTCGGTCGCCGACACGGCCAGGTACGCGCCCGGACCGGCGGCGGCCAGGAAGACGTAGCCGCCGACGAACTCGCTGACCGTCTGCTGCCACTGCTCGCTGGTCTGCCCGCAGAACTCGGCGGTGGCGCGGGCCAGCGCCTGCAGCGCCGACATCGCGGCGGCGTGCCGCTCCGCGTCGTCCCGGTCGATGCCGGCGGAGTGCGCCATCAGCAGCCCGTCGGCCGAGAGCAGGACGGCGTGCCGCGTCTCCGGCATCTTCAGGGCGTCGTCGAGCATCCAACCCAATGCGTTGTTCATCCCTGGGTGTTCCCTTCAGCGACAGGCGGCGGCGTGGTGGCCCGGCCCGAGTCGGTGCCGCGTTTCCAGGCGGCCAGCCCGGTCGCGATCCGCTGCTCGGCCGGCGCCGGGACGGCCGGCGTCGATGACGGCGCGCCCTGCTCGGCGGTCTGCGTCCGCCGACGTCGGGGCAGGCCACCGGGGGTGCGCTCGGGCTCGGCGCGGTCGACGGGCGGGACGGGTCGCCGCTCGGGCGGCAGCGCCACGGCGTTGTCGGGCATGGTCGGCTTGCTGACGCGGGTGAGCAGCTCGGTCGGCAGGAACACGACCGCGCGCACACCGCCGTACGGGGAGCGCGTGTCCACCGAGACGCGGAAGCCGTAGCGCTTGGCCAGCACGCCGACGACCGCGAAGCCGACCTGCGGCGGGTCGCCGAGCCGGTTGACGTCGTTGCCGCCGTCGCCGGCCAGCAGCCGGGCCGCGCGCTGCAGCTCCTCGACGGTCATGCCGACGCCGCCGTCGTCGATCATCACGGCCATGCCGTTGTGCGCCTGCTGGAAGTTGACCTCGACGCTGGTGTTGGGCGGCGAGTGCCGGGCGGCGTTGTCGAGCAGCTCGGCCACGGCCAGCACGACCGGCTCGACCGCGCGGCTGACCACCGCGACGTCGGACTCGGCGGGCACGTTGATCCGGAGGTAGTCGCGGATCCGGGAGGTGGCGCCGCGCGCCACGTCGGTCAACGAGGACGCCGACCGCTGCTGCCCGGGCCAGGAGCCGCAGAGCACGGCGGTGGCCTGCGCCCGGCGGTTGAGCTGGGAGTTCATGTGGTCGATCCGCATCAGGCCGGCCAGCACGTCCGGGTCGTCGTGCCGGTCCTGCATCGCGGAGATCGCGACCTGCTGCTCGTTGGACAGGCTCTGCACCGCGCGCATCATGGACTTGAGCGTGGCGCGGGCCGACTGCTCGCCACGGGCGCTCGCCTGCCGGACCGAGTCGGTGAACAGGGCGAACACCGGCTCGTGCGCCTCGGCCACCCGCGGGTGCCTCGGGCCGGGCACCTCGACGGGCCGGTGGTTCAGCGACTCCGCCAGGGCGGGCAGCCGGGCGTCGACCAGGTGTCGCTCCTCCTCGGCCCGGATCCGCTCCCGGGCCTCCGCCTCCTCGGCCCGCAGGCGTAACGCCCGGGTCGTCCGCTGTTGGCGTACCAGCAGGAACACGACGATCAGCACGATGGCGAGCAGGAACCAGAACGCCACCGCGAGTGTTTGTTGGTCCATCAATTCCTCTGGTGCGGGCGAGCTGCCGGATACCAGTGCGTCAGCAGGGTCTGGAATCTTTATCACGGGACTTCATCGGACGCCAAGTGGTTGCCGCGGTATCCCTCCGATGGGAGCAACTGGTGCGGAATACCGATAGCATATGTCCACTGTGGACAGTTAATGAGGTCGGCTATCGGGCGCGGCGCGCGGGCCGCCTACCATTGCCCGGTGACCGAGGTCGCGATCTTGATCGGACTTCAGGCGGCGGGGAAGACGACTTTCTACCGCACCGTCCTGGCGGGCACGCACGCGCACGTCAGCAAGGACGCGTTCCCTAATGCGCGGCGACGCCAGGCGAGGCAGTTGCGGCTGATCGGCGAGGCGCTCGACGCCGGGCTCGACGTCGCGGTCGACAACACCAATCCGTCGGCCGAGGAATGGGCGCCGCTCATCGCGGCCGGTCGGGCGCGCGGCGCGCGGATCGTCGGATACTGGTTCCCGCCGGATCTCACCGCGTCGATGGCCCGCAACGCCGCCAGGGACGACAAAACCAGGGTGCCCGACGTGGGGCTTTATGCGACCGTAAAGCGCCTGCGGCGGCCGCGGCGCGCCGACGGGTTCGACGAGTTGTCGATCGTGCGGTTCGACGGCCGCGGCGGGTTCGACGTCCAACCCCTGGAGGAGTGACGATGCGGTGGGCCGACCTCGAATCCGGGCAGCGCGCCAGGGAGTGGTTCCACGGGTTGACGGCGCCGGCCGGGATGTGGGTGGTCGTGCGGGTGGACGGGCGCGGGTTCTCCCGGTTCACCGAGGAGCGGTTCGACAAGCCGTTCGACGCGCGCTTCTCCCGGCTCATGGTGGAGACCGCGCAGGCGCTGCTGACCGAGTTCGGCGCGCGCTACGCCTACACCGAGAGCGACGAGATCTCGATCGTGCTCGACCCGCGCCACGACATGTTCGGGCGCGGTGTGGAGAAGGTCGTGTCGATCTCCGCCGGGGTGGCCTCGGCCGCGTTCACCCACGCCGCCGGCGAGCCCGCGCACTTCGACAGCCGGATCTGGCTCGGCGCGGGCGTGGGTGACGTGGTCGACTACGTGTCCTGGCGGCAGGCCGACGCCACCCGCTGCGCGCTCAACGGCTGGTGCTACTGGACCCTGCGCAAGGCCGGCGCGTCCCGCCGGGAGGCCACCCGGCGCCTGGAAGGGACGACCACCTCGGCGAAGAACGAGCTGCTGTACCAGCACGGGATCAACTTCGACGACCTGCCCGCCTGGCAACGCCGCGGCATCGGCCTGTGGTGGGAGGACCACACCCGCTCCGGCCGCGATCCGGTGCGCGGGGTCGAGGTCACCACCACCCGCCGCCGCGTCCACATCGAACACGAGCTGCCGATGAAGGACGCCTACCGCGCCCTCGTCACCCGGCTGATCGCCGGATCGCCCGAGGCCGCCCCTCAGGACGGCGCTCGCGAGGCCGTCGCCTCTCAGGACAGTGCTCGCGAGGTCGCCCCGCAGGAGGGCGCTCGCCAGGACGACGTCCCTCAGGACGGCGCTCCGTAGCGGGTCGCGATCGCGACGGCGCGGTCGTGCAGGGTAATGCGCAGCCACTGCGGCGCCAGGGCTTCCGCGTTCGTGGCGAGCCGCCACAGCGCCCACTCGGCGTGCCAGGCGTCCTGGAAGGTCACCTCCATCCGCAGCCGGCCGTCCGCGTCGACGTCCTCGGCGAGGACGGCCAGCGCGGTGCCCACCAGCTCCTCCCGCCGCGCCGGGTTCAGCAGCACCAGCACGGTCACCTGGTCGCCGCCCGCCCGGAACCGCGTGCCGCGCTCCTGCCAGGCCCGGTCGAGGTCGACCCGGTCCGGTCGCTGCGCGGGTTCGGCGAGCTCCTCGGCGGCCTCGATCCGGGACAGCCGGTAGGTGCGGTCCTCGCCGGACCTCGTGGCCAGCAGGTAACCCTGCTCGCGGACCGTGACCAGGCCGATCGGGTCGACCGTCCGCCACTTCGCCTCCTGGTCCACGGCCGCGTAGCGGATGCGCAGCTTGTGCCCGGCGAACACCGCGCGCCGGACCTCGGCGACCACCGCGTCCGGCACCTCCTCGGCGACCACCCGGCGTGACAGCAGGTCGGTCCCCGGGTCGATGAGCAGTCGCTCGGCCGCGCCGGCCGCGGTGGCCCGGTAGCTCTCGGGCAGCGCGTCGACGACCTTGCGCATGGCCGAGGCGAGCGCGGCGCCGAGGCCGAACGCCTGCGCGCCGCGCCGAGACCCGGCGACCAGCAGCGCGAGCGCCTCGTCGTGGTTGAGCCCGGTGAGCTCGGTCTGGAAACCGGGCAGCAGCGTGAAACCGCCGTGCCGGCCGCGTTCGGCGTAGACCGGGACGCCGGCCGCCGACAGCGCCTCGATGTCCCGCAGCACGGTCCGGGTGGACACCTCCAGCTCACGGGCCAGCGCCGTCGCGGACAGCCGACCGTGCCGGCGCAGCAGCAGCACCAGCGAGACCAACCGGTCGGCGCGCATGGGAGAACTTTACCGGAATACATGACACAGGTTGTCGTGTATTGGTTGGAGGCTTAGCCGCATGACAAGCAAGAACGCGGCCGCCGAGCCGAACGACCTGGGCAAGTACTTCATCGAGCGGGGCAACGCGGGCGACGTCGACGGACTGGTGGCGCTGTACGAGCCGGACGCCGTGCTGGCGTTCCCGCCGGGGAACCTCGCGACCGGGCACGCGGAGATCCGCAAGGTGTACGAGCAGTTCGTCGCCGCCGCGCCCGTGCTCACGCCGGGGCGGCAGCACGAGGCGCTGGTCAGCGGTGACCTTGCGCTCACGATGTCCACGCTGACCAGCGGTGAGATGACCGTCGAGGTCGCCCGTCGCCAGCCGGACGGGTCCTGGTTGTGGGTCCTGGACCAGCCGATGGTGATGCCGTAGCGGGGAGCGGCGGTGGGCCGGCGCGGCCGAGCCCACCGCCGTGCGACGGCCTCCGGACCCGCAACTATGGTGGGCCCATGGTGTCGGTCAAGCAGTTCCAGGTCACCTTCGACTGCGCGGAGCCCGAGCGCGTGGCCCGCTTCTGGTGCGAGGTGCTGGGGTACGTCGTGCCGCCGGCGCCCGAGGGTTTCGCCACCTGGGCCGATTACGACCGCTCGCTGCCTCCCGAGAGCCAGGGCGCGGCGTTCGCCTGCGTCGACCCCACGGGTGTCGGCCCGCGGCTGTTCTTCCAGCGCGTTCCCGAGGGCAAGGTCGTGAAGAACCGGGTGCACCTCTGCGTGCGGGCCGGTACCGGGCTCGTCGGTGCGGAGCGCCTCGCCACGCTCGAGGCCGAGTGCGCCCGGCTGACCGGACTCGGCGCGGCGCACGTGCGGACGATGCTCGCCGACGGTGTCGAGGAGTCGTGCATCGTGATGCAGGACATCGAGGGCAACGAGTTCTGCCTCGACTGAGCGCCGCGAACGCGGCGGGAGCGGACGGCCCGCGTCGAACGGGGTGGCCACGTCCGGGGACCGCTCGACAACGACTCGCTGACGTGACCACGCACCCGTGGCGCCGGGAGTAGTTCTCCGGCACTAGCGGAGTCGCTACCCGCGCCTTATGTGCCGCCGTTGCCCGGTTCCTAACGTCGATGTCGTGTTCATCCGTTGGTTCCTGGGCATCTCGGTCGCACTGCTGGTCACCGCCACGCCCGCGGCGGCGCACGTGGTCGGCGCCGACTCCGACGTCCGGTTGGCGCAGACGATCGGTGGGGTCGAGCTCACGGTCGTGATCAGGCGGACGCCGCGGGTGCCGGGTCCGCTGCACGTCGACCTAGTCGCGCACCACCCGGTCCGCGACCTCGCGATCGACATCGCGGTGGGGGACAGCGCGGGCGAGGTCCTGCTGCGACCCGATCGCGCCGGCACTTACCCGGTCGTGCTGGACGTCCGGGAGACCGGGGCGCACGAACTCCGGTTGACCGCGGCCGCCGAGTCGTCGGCCCTGCCGTTCCTCGTCCGGGTGCCGAAGCCCGCCACCTGGGAACTGGTGGTGTACGGCGGTTTCGGGGCCACCGGGTTGTCGCTGACCGCGGCACTGGTCGCGGGCGCCGGGTCCCGGCGGACGGCGGCGCTCGCGCTCGGCGGGGTCGGCGTGGTGGCGGCGGTCGTCGCGGCGACGGTCGGGGTCATGTCGCCGGGACTCGGCGCGGAGCAGCGGGACGCGGGACGTCCCAACGCGCAGGCGTTCCTGTCCACCACGCCGGCCCGACCGGCCGTGGGCGAGGAGTTCACCCTGCGGTTCGACCTGGTCGACGGTTCGACCGGACTGCCGGTGGACGACCTCGCGGCGCACCACGACGCCCTCGCGCACCTGGTCGTCACCAGCAGGGACGGCGGCTTCTTCCGCCACCTCCACCCGCTGCGGACGGCTCCGGGACGGGTCGAGGTCCGGTTGGCCGCCGACCGGCCCGGCGGGTACCTCGCGCACACCGAGTTCGAGCGCACGGACGCGGGTGGCCAGTTGGTCTCCGGCACGTTCGAGGTCGGCGCGGACGGGACCGGCGCGGGCGGGATCGGCGCGGACGAGGTCGGCACGGTCGGGGTGGGCACGGTCGGGGCCGGAGCGGAGGAGATCGGCGCGGTCGCTGCGGACGAGCCGCCCGGACCGGCCACGTGGACGTTCCCGCCCGGCCGTCCCGCCACCATCGAGGTCGACACCGGCAGCACCGGCCTGCAGTCGTGGCTGGGCATGGCGGGACACCTGATCGTCCGCGACGAGGCGGGCGGCTTCCTGGGCCACGTGCACGAGCAGGGCTCCACGTCGACCTCCTCGGACGGCACGGTGGCCGGGCACGGCCCGGTGCTCCGCTTCACGGTGAGCTTCCCCCGACCGGGCCGGTACTTCGCGTGGCTCCAGTACGCCGAGGACTTCCGGGTCGTGACGGTCCCGTACGTGGTCGAGGTCGGTGACACGCGATGAGGCGGCCGGTCCTCCTCGTGGCCGCCGCGGTCGTGGCCGTCGTCGCGGTCGCCGCGTTGGCGTTCACGTCCTCGCCCGACGCGGCCCCGGTCCGGCTCGGCCACGACGACGTGACCGTGCTGCTGGACCGGGCGGGCACCGGAACCGTTGCGGCGCAAGTGGAAGTCCCCGCGGACGTGGCCGCGGTGTCGCTCTACGCGACGATGCCCCGGATGGGGCACATGACCCCGGAAGTCGTCGCGGAACGAGAACGGCCTGGCCTCTTCCGGGCCACCGGCGAGCTCTTCGCCATGACCGGCCCGTGGGTGCTGACCGTGCGGGCCGACGACGAGATCGTGACCTTCGACATCACCGTGGGATGAGGAGTCGTGGTGCTACCGAAGCGACAAGTGATCGGCTCTTGGCTGTTGCTGACCGGGTTCTGCTCGTTGTGGCTCGGGGTGGGGTGGGACGGGCAGTGGCACGTCGACGTCGGCCCGGACACCTTCTTCACCGCGCCGCACCTGATGTTCTACTTCGGCTCCGCGCTGATCGGCCTGACCAGCCTCGCGGTGGTGCTGCCGAGCCGCGGGGCGACGGCGGGACCGGGCGTGCCGGTGCTGGGCTTCCGCGCGCCGGCGGCGTTCCTGGTCGCCGGGCTCGGCGCGGCGGGGCACCTGCTGTACGGGGCGACCGACCTGTGGTGGCACACCGTCTACGGGTTCGACCTGCTGGACAGCACGCCGTCGCACCTGAGCCTGCAACTGGCGATGCAGGTGCAGGCGGTCGCGGTGGTCATGGCCTTCGCCGCGTTGCGCGACACGAGGTCCGGTCGGTGGGGCCTGGCGGCGGCCGGCGCGTTCGGCGTCGCGGCCGGCTCGATCATGCTCGACGGCGACGCGTTCGGCGTCAGCCTGACCGTGCTCGGCGGCAGCGCGGTGGCCGCGTGGACCTTGTGCGCCGTCGCGGGGATCACCCGCAGCGGGTGGTGGGTGGCGGCGCTCGGGCTGCTGTTCGTGGCCGTGCACGCGGCGACGTTCTTCTTCCCGCCGTTCGCCACCCGGTGGTACTCCGAGAGCATCGGTCAGCCGCTGCGGGACAACGCGCTGGGCGTGCCGCTGCTCGCCCTGGCGATGCCGCTGGTGTTCCCGCTCATGGCGGTGGTCGGCGCGGCCGCGGTGGCGTTCGCCCGCCGTCGCGGCATCTCGCCGAACGTCGCGATGGCGGTGCTGGGCGCGGTGATCGGGCTGACCGTGGTGATCTCCCAGCTCCTCCTCGACGAGGTCGGCACGAACCCGCTGCTCGCGGCGCTGCTCGTCACGGCGCTCGGTGCGGTCGCCGGCAGGTTCGGCTGGCAGTCGGCCGCGCTGATGCGCCGGCTCGCTCCGAGGGAGGCGTGATGAGGTTCCGATCCCTGTTCGGTGCGGCGGCCGCCGCGGTGGTGCTGGTGGCCGCGCCCGGTGCGACCGCGGGGGCGTCGACGCTCACCCTCGTGCACAGCGAGCAGGTCTCGCTGGGCGCCGGCACGCTGACCGCCTCGTTCACGGACTGGCCGGTGCGCGCCGGGCGGTCGCTAGACTTCACGTTCGAGCCCGCCGGGGGATCGAGGGGCGCTCCGGCACCCTGCGGGCGATCACGCCGTCCGGGGAACCGACGGCCCTGGGCATCGTGGGCCTCGACGGTGAGGCCGACATGACGCTGCAGCGGCACCCGCTGGCACGGCACGCGTGGGGTCTGGACGTCGTCGCACTACCCGAGGAGGGCTGGTGGCGCTTCGAGTTCACCGTGCACGGACCGGACGGGACCTCGACCGCGACGCTGCCGGTCGCGGCGGGGCCGAAGCCGGGGCCGCCGGCGGCGCTGAGCTGGGCGGTCGGCATGACCCCGTGGGCGGTGGCGCTGGTGTTCCTGGCGCGGCGGTGGCTGAAGGTCCGGCGGTCGGCCGTGCAGGCCTGGAACGACTGAGCGACGGCCTGCTGGTCCTGCTGCCGTTGATGGTGGCGTGGTTGCTGGTCCTGGACGGTCCGGACGAGGGATCGGTGTGGACCGTCCTGGGCGTGGCCTCGGCGCAGTCCGTGGCATTGGCGTGGCGCCGCCGGTTCCCGCTGACCGTGCTGCTGGTCGTGATGGGCCTGGAGGGCGTGCTCGTCGCCGTCGACGCGGAGATCTTCGTCGCGTTCCTGGTGGCGGCGTCGGCGCTCGGCACGTGGGGCAGGCCGGTGCAGCAACGCGTCGGGCTCGCGATCGCCCTGACGACGTTGGCGGTCGGGATGGTCCTCAGCATCAGCGGCGGCGCGCCGGCGGGGTTCGCCGTGATCGGGATCGCGTCGGTGGCGGTGATGTTCGTCGGTTTCCTGCTGAGCGGGTGGCTCGGCGGCCGGCAGCGGACGCGGATCCGCGAGCTGGAGGCCGAGCGCGCCGAGATCGAGTGGCGCGCGGCGGCACGCGAACGCGCCCTGCTGGCAAGGGAGTTGCACGACATCCTGAACCACGCGGTCACGGCGATGGTGCTCGACGCGACCGCGGCGGCGGAGACCGGAACGCCCGAGGAGTCGCGGGAGACCCTGCACCGCATCGCGCGGACCGGGCGCAACTCCCTCGGGGAGCTGCGCCGGCTGCTCGGCATCCTGCGCCGGAGCCTGTCCGACGCCGATCACGACCCGCTGGCCGTGCCGCCCGGCCTCGACCGGCTCGACGAGCTGGTCGACGGCATGCCCGGCAGCGGTCCGCGGGTCGCGGTGGTCCGCGAGGGCAACCCGGGCCCGCTGGACGCCAGCATCGAGCACGCCGCCTACCGGGTGGTCCAGGAGGCCCTGACCAACGTGATCAAGCACGCCGGGCCGGTCGCCACGACCGTGTCCCTGACCTACGCGTCCGACCACCTGTCGGTCGTGGTGTCGAACGGGAGGTCGGCGGTGACCCGACGTGCCGGGACGGGACTGGGGCTGATCGGCATGCGGGAACGCGTCGAGCTGGTCGGCGGCACGTTGACCGCCGGTCCGGGCGTGGACGGCGGGTTCGAGGTGCGGGCGCGCTTCCCGGCTCGGAGCGCGACGTGCTCCGCGTAGTCGTCTGCGATGACGAGCAGCTGCTCCGCGAGGCGTTGACCAAGCTCATCGACGCGGCGCCCGACCTGGAGGTGGTCGGTGTCGCGGCGGACGGCGGCCAGGCGGTGTCGGCGGTCGACCGGCACGCGCCCGACGTCGTGCTGATGGACATCCGGATGCCGGTCCTCGACGGGATCGAGGCGACCCGCCGGATCGCGGGCCGGACCAAGGTCCTCATCCTCACGACCTACGACCTGGACAGCTACGTCTACGCGGCGCTCCAGGCCGGCGCCAGCGGCTTCCTGCTCAAGGACGCGCCCAGCGAACGCCTGCGCGACGGGATCCGCGTCGTCGCCTCCGGGCAGGCGGTGCTGGCTCCCGAGGCCACCGCCCGGATGATCTCGGCGTTCCGGCCCGCCACGCCGACCGCCGAGGACCGGGCGCTGCTCCAGGCCGTGCGAGGGCTGTCACCCCGGGAACGGCAGGTGTGCGAGCTGATCGCGGAGGGCTTGGCCAACGACGACATCGCGCGGCGCCTGGCCATCAGCCGCTACACGGTGAAGGTGCACGTCTCCAACGTCCTCGGCAAGCTCGGCGTGCCCGACCGGGTCCACGTCGTGCTGGCCTGGTCCCGGTTGCGGGGCCACGTCTGAACCCGGTGGCCGGCCGGGGGGAGGTTCGGGCACGCTGGCGTCATGGGGATCAAGCGCGCAGGTGTCGTGGTCGGGGTGGTGGCGGCGCTCGTCGCCGGGTCGGTGTCCGGTGCTCGCGCGAGCGCGGACTCGCCGGTGCGGGAGGCGTTGGCGCAGGTGGTGGCGGCGGGCGTGCCCGGTTCGTACGCGGCCGTCGTGGACGGCGCGGTGGCCTGGCGCGGTTCGGCCGGCGTCGGCGACCTGCGCACGGGGCGGGCGCCCGACCCGCGCGGCCGGTTCCGGGTCGCGAGCGTGACCAAGTCGTTCGTGGCCACGGTGGTGCTGCAGCTCGTCGGCGAGGGGCGGCTCGGGCTGGACGACCCGATCGCCGACCACCTGCCCGGCCTGCTGCCGTACCCCGAGCCGATCACCGTCCGCCAGCTGCTCGGGCACACCAGCGGCGTGCCGCGCGACATCGCGCACTGGCAGACGATCGAAGAGGTGGACACGACGCGGTGGGAGAGCTTCGAGCCGACCGAGCTGGTGCGGCTCGCGACCGACGGCGTGCCGCTGCTGTTCGCGCCCGGCACCGGCTTCTCCTACTCCAACACCGGCTACACGGTGCTCGGTCTGCTGGTCGAGCGGATCACGGGCCGTTCGCTGGCCGGTGAGCTGGAGCGGCGCGTCTTCCGGCCGCTGGGCCTGCGGGACACGTCGTTCCCGAGCTACCAGCCCTTCCTGCCGTTCCCGGCGGCGCACGGCTACGAGCAGATCTACGGCGAGCAGGCGCCGTTGACCGACGTGACGACCTACGTGTGGTCGCGGCTGTGGGCGTCCGGGAACGTGGTCAGCTCCGCGGACGACCTGAACCGGTTCTTCGGCGCGCTGCTGGGCGGGCGCCTGCTGCCGGCCGACCTGCTGGCGCAGATGCGCGACGCGCGGCCGGGCGCGCTCGAACCGTTCGGCTACGGCCTCGGCCTGATGCACCTGTCCAGCCCGTGCGGCGGGGAGGACTGGTGGGGCCACGGCGGTGACGTGCCCGGCTACAACACGTGGAGCCTGCACACGGCCGACCTGGGCCGCCAGGCGTCGGTCGGGATGAACCAGGACATCACCGCCCCGGTCGCGGCGCGGCAGAACGTGCTGCTGACCGTGGCGACGGCGCTGTGCGACGAGGTGCCGGTGACCGTGGCGGCGGGCACGGAGCTCCCGTACCTGGGTCCGGCGTTGCCGTAGCGGCGGCGTCCGTGGGCGGCACGAACGGCTGAAGGTCCGGGTCGGCGATTGCCGCCGCCGGTGGGCCGGCCGAAGAATGCGGCATGGATCGCGCTCAGTCCTGGGTCGCCCGACTGGAGACGGCCGCCTTGCTGGTCACGATCGGGTCGGTGCTGCTCGCGGCGTTCAGCCTGTTCGCCTGGGTCAGGTACGACGTGCACGTGCTGCCCGCGGTGCTCAGGGGCGTGGACTTCGCGACCGTCGCGTTCAGCGTGTTCATGTCCGTCTCGGTGCTCGCGCCGTGGGTGGTGGTGAGCTGGACGACCCCGCGCTTCGCCGAACGCCCGGACGCCGGCCGCACCCGGCTGGTGTGGCCGGCGCTCGGCGCCCTGGCGGTCGTCGTCCTCGCCTTCCCGCTGTACGTCGGCGTCGGTGTGGTGGTCTTGTGGACCGTCTACGTCGTGGGCCGGGTGGCCGGGGCCGTGCTGCCGCTGCCCTCGCCCGTCCGCCAGGCGTGCCGCCGCCTCTACCGCGGTTCGGGTGCGGCGGTGGTGGTGCTGGCGGTGCTGGCCGCGCCGAACTACGGCACCCCGTCGTGGGTGCCGCTGGAGCGGGTCGAAACCCGGGACGGGCGGCACGTGGGCTGGGTGCTCGAATCCGGTGATCACGACCTGTCCCTGTTGGAGGAGGGCAGCCGGAACGCGGTGGTGCTGCGACAGGACGTCATCACCAAGCGGACGTTCTGCGACAAGGGCGGAGACGGCCGCTCACGGCCGGCCGACGCGCTGTCCCTCCTCGGTTGGCAGCTGGTCGACGACGTGCCCGACATCCGGCACGGACGGCCCGACTGCTACGCGGGAACGGCGTCGGCCACGCCCGTCTCGCCATCGGTCGCTCCCGCCTCACGCGGTCTGCCGGTCGGCGGGCTCGTGCTCCCGGCGGGGCGCTGACGCGCCGGTGGGGCCGGACTCACACCCGACCCCACCGGCACACCCGGTCCCGCCGGCGCGCACCCCAGTCGCGCCGGTGCAACGGGACCCGCCCGTGCGCCTCAGTTCCCCCGGTGCGGCCCGGCGCCGCTGACACCCTGGCCCCGCCCGCATCCCCGGGCTGTGCCCGCGTACCCGTGCCCCCGCCCGGCGGCGCGCACACTCCGCCCGCCCGAGGGCGGCCCGCCCCACCGAGCGCGGAGTCGTTTGCTAGACCCGGTCCCGCTTCCACTCCTGCGCCTGCCAGGCCGGGTCGAGCGGGGTGTGCGCGATGTGGTTGGTGTAGTTGGACAACGTCTTCATCCCGACGCCGAGGATCACGTCCAGCACCTGACGCCGGGTGTGGCCCGCGGCCAGGAACTCCTCGACGTCCTGGTCGCCCACCCAACCCCGGTCGGTGACGATCCGCTCCGTGAGCCTGCGGACGGCCTCCAACGCGTTGTCCGACACCGGCTTGCCGGCGCGCAGGGCCTGCACGGTCCCCTCGTCCACACCGGACTTGAGCGCGATCGTGGAGTGCGCGGCCACGCAGTACTCGCAGCCGTTCAGGACGCTGGTGGTGATCCACACGACGTGCTTCGCCGGCCCGGACAGCGAGGACTTGCCGAACTGCTCGGCCAGGGCGTTGTAGCCGGCCAGCAGCTCCGGCGACTCCGCCATCACGCCGTTGAGCGTGCTGACGAAACCCAGCCGGCGCTTGCCCGCCTCCAGGTGGGCGCGGGCTTCCTCGGGCGCGGTGGTCTCGTCGTGAACGGTGAACTGCACCATGTCAGCGGATCTCCTCGGGTCGGTTCGCCAGTGAGTCGAGCACGGCCGTGACGGTGTCGCCCAGCGCTCCCGGGGTCGCGCCCGCGCGCGAGCGCACGTTCACCCCGTAGGCCAGCAGCGCGAGGACGTCGGCCGACGTTTCGGGCACCACGCCGGGCCGCAGCGCGCCGGCGGCCCGCGCGCGTTCCAGCGCCGCGCACATCGCCGCCCGCAACCGGTCGTGGTGTTCGTGCAGGACCGCTTGGACGTCCGGGTCGTCGTGCTCCGCGCCGGCGTGCGCGTTGGTGACCATGCAGCCCCACCGGGCGTGCTCGCCGGCGCAGCGGGCCCCGATCAGCCCGCGGAAGAAGTCCGCGATCGCCGGCAGCCCCCGCTCGTCCTCGGCGAGCCGCTGGAAGACCGGCCCCGAACGGCGCTCGGCGTAGCGGCGCAACGCGGCGACGTAGAGCTCCCGCTTGCCGCCGAACGTCGAGTACAGGCTGGACCGGTTGACGCCGGTCGCCGACACGATGTCCTGCACGCCGGTCGTCGACACGCCCCGTCGCCAGAAGAGCTCCTCCGCCGAGTCGAGCACCGCCTCGGGGTCGAAGTGCTTCACGTCCGGCATGTCCGCCTCGCCATCTTGGAATGATCGTTCCAAGTTAACCCGCGCCGGACCCGGCCGCAACGGCTCGCTTCGGCATCACGACGACGTGCGGCCCTTGTGGCGCTGGTAGTAGCGGGCGACGCGGGCGCGGTTGCCGCAACGCGCCGGCGAGCACCAGCGCCGACGCGGGTGCGCGGGCAGGAAGACCATCACGCAGTCGTCGGCCTCGCACTTCCTGAGGGTGCCGATCGCCGGGTCGGTGAGCAGGTCGGCGGCTGCTTCGGCCAGGCGGGCGGCCAGTCGGACGCCGAGCCGGCCCGCGCGCCGGGGTGTCGCGGTGACGGCGGCGCCGTCCCAGTCCAGTTCGCGCACCGCCGGCGCCGCGCGTGCCGCCTCGGTCAGGCCGCGCAGGGCGGCCTTCGGCGGCCGGTTCCCGTGCCGCAGCGCGTGGACGGCGGCGTCGACGTGCTCCCGCACCGCGCGCACCGCGGCCAGGTCGGCCGCCGTGGGGGTGGCGCCACCCGCTTCCGCCTGGAGCGCGGGTTCCAGGGCCAGCCACGCGGCCAGCCGCTCCGGGGTGTCGAGCAGGTCGGCGCGACCGTCCTCGGTCGCCGGGCGGGTGTTGACGAGGTCGATGGCCAGGTGCTCGCCGGTGAGCGGGCCGGTGTCACTCATGGTGCTAATGCTATCAAGCCCGCTTGACCCATTAGGTCGCTCCCGGCTATACCTAACGCATCATCACGCCAAGGAGGCATGTGACATGCTCGCTCGGGTCGCCCACCGCCACGTCGACGTGGACGGGGTCGAGGTCTTCTACCGGGAGTCGCTGCCGGACCGCGCCGACGCGCCGGTCCTCCTGCTGCTGCACGGTTTCCCGTCCGCTTCGCACCAGTTCCGCCGGCTCATCGACGCGCTCGGCACGCGTTACCGGCTCATCGCGCCCGACTACCCCGGCTTCGGCCACACCCGAGCGCCCGACGGGTTCACCTACTCGTTCGACCGGCTCGCCGAGGTCGTCGAGGGCTTCGTCGACCGCCTGGGACTGACCCGCTTCGCGCTGTACCTGTTCGACTTCGGCGCGCCGGTCGGCTTCCGGCTCGCGCTGCGCCACCCGGACCGGATCGCCGGGCTGGTCGTGCAGAACGGCAACGCCTACGCCGAGGGGTTGTCGGGGCCGGCGCGCGACTTCATCGCCGTCACGCCGGACTCGCCCGACGACGAGCGGACGATCATGGACCTGCTCACGCTCGACGCGACCCGCGGCCAGTACGAGGGCGGCACGGCCGATCCCGCCCTGGTCGCGCCGGAGGGGTGGCTGCTCGACCAGTTGTTCCTGGACCAGCCCGGCCGCAAGCAGGCGCAGCTCGCGCTGGCCTACGACTACCACCGCAACGTCGCGGCCTACCCGGACTGGCAGGCGTGGCTGCGCGAGCACCGCCCGCCGACGCTGATCGTGTGGGGCGTGAACGACCCGTTCTTCACCGAGGCGGGCGCGCGGGCGTACCTGCGCGACGTGCCGGACGCCGCGCTCCACCTGCTCGACACGGGCCACTTCGCCCTGGAGGACCGGCTGCCCGAGATCGCCCCGCTGATCACCGACTTCCTCGATCGCACGATGGTGTGAAACCCGCCGGATTCTTCCGGCTCGGGTGTCGAGACGGGGGCTGCCCGTTCGTCGCTCGGGTATGACGAACACCATGACCGAGCCGACCACGACCCACAACCTCGACCGCTACGGGCACGCCGAACTGCCGTGGAGCCGTCCGCGCGACGTCCTGGCCGCCGACACGCCGACGGCCGACCTCACGTTCTTCGTCGCCACCGTGCGGCCCGACGGACGGCCGCACACCGCGGGTGTCGGAGCCATCTGGGTGGACGACGCCCTGTACTTCGTCAGCGGACCGGGCACGCGCAAGTCGCGCAACCTGGCCGTGAACCCGGCGTGCAGCATCTCCGTGCGGCTGCGCGGCATCGACCTCGTGATGGAGGGCGAGGCGCACCGCGTCACCGACACCGGAGTGCTGGAACGGATCGCGGCCGTCTACCGCGAGGGCGGCTGGCCGGCCACCGCGGAGGGCGACGCGTTCACCGCTCCGTACAACGCGCCGAGCGCCGGCCCCGCGCCCTGGCACCTGTACCGCCTCACCCTGCACAGCGCCGTCGGCGTGGCCGTCGTGGAACCGCACGGCGCCACCCGCTGGACCTTCGCGCACTGAGCTTTCACGGCGGCCTCGCCCGTTCGGGCGCGACCACGCCGAACGGGCGCAGCCGCGGTGCGCGCGGGAACCCGACGAGCAAGGTGGTCCGGCGAGCCGACAGGTTGCGTTCCGTCGCGGAATTGCGGCGTTACCTGTGTCACTTTGACCTTCGTGCGGTCGGACCGGCATCCTGGTGGCAGAGGGGAGTACCCACTCTGCCCGTGATCGTCATTACGGCCGCTCCGCAGCGGTCCGGTCACGGCGCCGCCGCGGTTGGCGGTCGGGGAGACCTCTGGTTCGGGAACTGAGCCGGAGGAGCACGCCATGCGCGCCACTGCCCGTCTAGCCGCCGCCGTCACCACGATCGCCGCCGTCACCGCGCTGACCGCCTGCGGCACGCTCCAGGAAGCCTCGCAGGCAGCCGGGGCCGTCGCCGACACCGCGGCCACGGTCCAGGTGTGCACGGAGGCGTTGGCGCAGGCCACCACCGCCTTCGACACCACCAGCCCGGAGCAGGCCGTCGAGCAGGCGCACTCCGCGGCGGACAGCCTCAGCGCGTTGGCCGCGAACGCCGCCGACACGACGGTCAACGAGGCCATCACCGCCATGGCCACGACGCTGCGAGCGGTGACGCTGGAAGACCTCGTCCTCCAGCCGGCCGCGTGGCTCGAGGACAAGGCCACCAAGGTCGCCAACCTCACCGCCGCGTGCACGTGACCGCGCGCGAGCACCCGGTCCGGACGTCGGCGGCGGTGAGATGACCGGACGACTGCGGTTCCGCGTCCTGGGTGACTCGCTGGCCGCCGGCGTGGGGTGCGGTCGGCCCGAGGAGACGTTGGGCGAGCGGTTGGCGGCGGTGCTCCGCTCGGCGGGGCACCGCGTCGACCTCGGCGTGCACGCGGTGTCCGGCGCGCGGTCCTCCGGGCTGGACGCGCAGGTGCGCGCGGCGGTGCGGACGGGCGTCGACGTCGCGCTGGTCGTGATCGGGGCGAACGACCTCACGTCGTTCACGCCGCCGGCGGTGGGCGCGGGACTGCTGCACGACGCCGTGCTCGGCCTGCGCCGCGCGGGCGCGCAGGTCGTGGTGGCGACGGCTCCGGACCTCGGTGTCGTCTCGCACGTCCCGCCCGCGTACCGAGCTTTCGTGTCACAGGCCAGCGGCCTCTACGCGCGTGCGCAGGCCGACGCGGTGGTCCGCGCCGGCGGCGTGGTGGCGGCGGCCGGGCCCGACCTGTCCGACCGGTTCGCCACCGACCCGACCCTGTTCTCCGCGGACCGCTTCCACCCCTCGCCCGCCGGTTACGCGCTCATCGCCGACGCGCTCGCGCCGTCCGTGGTGGCGGCGGCGGGCCTGCGGGTGAAGGAGATGTGAAAGCGCGAACGTGGTCGTTGACGCTTCTTCCGGGCCTGGTTAGCTTCGTTCTCGCTGCCGAGGGGGCGGTGCGACGGGGCCGGTGAGGTGAGGTCGATTCGCTGCTCCTCCTGATTTCCGAAGTGTTCGGCGCGGTGCTGCACGGCATTTGGCGGCCACCGTTTCCGAATGCTTTCCGGTAATTGCGCGAAGGGGAGTGGGGTCGATCGGGACGTCGGTGTCCGTTGTCCCACCTGCGGGAGCGATGCGTGCCCGGACAGCGGGTGGCGGACCCTTCGAACGATCCCGGGGGACACGGACGATGGCGGACCCGAAGGTGCTCGAAGCGCAGCGCTGGGTGAACTCGACCTACGGCTCGGTGCCCGGCTACGAGCGATGTGCGGAAACCGGGGTGACCGGCTGGGCGGTCATGTTCTCCCTGACCCGCGCGCTCCAGCACGAACTCGGCATCACGGCGCTTTCCGACTCGTTCGGCCCGACCACGTTGGCGAAACTCGCCGAGCGGGGCGACGTCAGCCCCGGCTACACCAAGCCGAACATCGTGCGAATCGCGAAGTACGGCCTGTTCTGCAAGGGCTATTCGGCGGGCGACACGTCGAACGGCGGCTACGACAACGGCCTGTACGAGGCGGTGCGCGACCTCAAGAGCAACATCGGGTTCACCTCCGACGGCTACATCCAGCCCAAGATCTTCAAGGCGATCCTCAACATGGACGCCTACGTGCTGCTGTCCGGCGGGCGGGTCGAGGTGCGGGACGTCCAGCGGTGGCTCAACGCCACCTACATCACCAAGTCGACGTTCTTCGTCATCCCGTGCGACGGCCACTTCACGCGGGACGTGCAGATCGCCCTGATGCGGGCCATCCAGTACCAGATCGGCATCCCGGAGGACCAGGCCACCGGCCACTTCGGACCGGGCACCCAGAACGGCCTGCGCAACAACACCGTGCGGCCCGGTTCCCCGGTGGCCTGGGTGCGGCTGTTCAGCGCCGCGTGCGTGTTCAACGGCGGCGTCGGCGGCGTGTTCGCCGCGTTCACCTCCGGCTGGGACGCGGCGCTGGGCGACTTCGTGAACAGGTTCCAGGACTTCTCCGCCCTCACCCGCACCGGCATCGGCGACTACGCCACGTGGGCGCAGCTGCTGGTGTCGACCGGCGACCCGGACCGGCCCGCGAGCGCGAGCGACACCCGGTTCCACATCAGCGTCCCCCGGGCGCGGGCGCTGAAGGCGGCGGGCTACGAGGTGGTCGGCCGCTACCTGGACGAAGACCCGTGGAGCACGCTCGACAAGGAGATCCAGCCCGGCGAGCTGGACGCCATCTTCGCCGGTGGCTTGCGCGTGTTCCCCATCTCGCAGTACGCCGCCGACACCGTCGACGACTTCACCTGGTCCAACGGCTACGACCACGCGCTGCGCGCGCACGACCGGGCCGTCGGCTACGGCTTCAACCGGGGCACGGTGATCTACTTCGCGGTCGACTACGACGCCACCGGCGAGCAGATCGCGAGCCACGTCATCCCGTACTTCCAGGGCATCCAGGCCGGTCTGGGCACGCGCGGCAAGCGGTACGTCGCCGGTGTCTACGGTTCGCGCAACGTGTGCGCGCAGGTCAGCGACCAGGCGTTCGCGCGGTACTCGTTCGTGTCCGGCATGTCGTGGGGCTTCTCCGGCAACCTGGGCTTCCCGCTGCCCGCGAACTGGTCGTTCAACCAGATCAAGGAGTTCGACTTCGACGCGGGCGGCGACGTCTTCGCGCTCGACCGCGACGTCCGCCGGGGCAACGACCCGGGCGTCGGCCCGGAGAACATCGGCGGGAGCGGCTCACCCGTGGACGACTACCTGCGGTACGTCGACGACCTGTACGCGACCGCGCTGGCCTACGGCGGCGACGCGAACCGGCGGGTCATGGAGTACCTGCGCTACCCGACCTACAACGGCGCCTGGTCCGGGTGGGAGACCTTGATCGGCGACGTCGACCAGGCGTGGATCGACTACGCGTCGACGCACGGCCCGGCGCGCGTCGAGTCGCCAGGACGGGAACGCGGTCCGCGCGGTGGGCAGGCCGGCGGTGGGCGGGGCGCGGGGTTGGGGCGGGGCGCGGGGTTGGGGTAGGGCGGTTGGGGTGCTGGGCGCGGCTGGTTGGTCAGGCGGACGGGGGTCACCGGGTGGCCCGGGACCCCCGGCCGCGTCGGCTCAGAGCCGCGGGTAGGCGTTGGCGATCAGCTGGCGGAACTGGGCGGAGAACCAGTGGCCCGACAGCGGGGCGTTGGCCAGGGCGCCGGACATGTTGTTGCCGTTGCGCGCGTTGCCCGTGTACGTCGGGTCGCACATCCGGTCGAAGCCCTTGCCCTCGTTGTTCGGGATCTCCCGGCTCGCGCCGTCGGACTCGCCCGGCGGCTTGGCCCACACGTAGGCGTCGATGCCCGAGGCCGGGCTCGCCTTCGGCCGTTCGCCGATGCCGGCGCCGGACTGGTTGCACCAGTTGCCGAGGTGGATGCGCCGGTCGTACCGGCCACCGTCGACGTAGGCGTCCACGCTCGTCGTCGGGCCCTTCGCGGTCGGGCGCTGGGAACCGCCCCAGCCGTTGCGCGAGGTGTCGATCAGCATGCCGATGTTCGACGGGAACCCGGCGCTGATCAATTGCGTGCGGAACGCCTGGGCGAACGACAGCTCATCCACGTAGCGGTTCCAGTCCACCCACTTCGACTGGCGCACGGACGTGCCGTTCACGGTGTCGTTGATCGTGAAGTGGTCCTCTTTCAGCACCCCGTAGTTCGCCGTGTTCGCGATGAAACCGGTGACGTTGTTCACCGTGCTGCCCGACGCGCGGGCGGCCTGGGCGAACAGCGTCGCGGAGGCGCTGAAGTTGTCGTCCCACCCGATCCAGCCGTGGTGGGCGGCGTCGATGTAGTTGTAGACGTTGCCGATCGCGCCGAGCTTCGCCAGCGCGTACCCGACGCCGTTGACGTAGTTGCCGTTCTGCAGCATCCGGTCGCACATGGCGGTCGCGGTCGGGCGGCTGCCGACGTTCGTCACGAGGTTGGGCAGCGAGTCGATCTCGATGATCGTCACGATGCGCAGGTTCGCGTACTTCGACTCGCCCATGATCGCGGCGATCGGGTCGATGTACTCGGACTTGTAGCGCGGCAGGTCGTCCGGGCCCAGCTCGCCGTTGGACGCGAGCGCGGCGCAGTCGCGGCCGGGCAGGTTGTAGATGACGAACTGCACGACCATCGTGCGCCCGGCCGCCTGGCTCAGGGCGTTGTCCAGGTGCGCGCGCAGGCCGCGGGCGCCGGTCGTGCCGTTGATCGCGGCGATCCGGTCCATCCAGACGAACGTCGGCTGGTTGGCGATGGCCGACCCGCCGTCGGCCCGCGCCTTCGCGGACCAGTCCGGGTTCACGTACACCGACGCGCCGGCGTACGGGTTGTCCACGCGCGCCGCGGCGGTCACGTCCGCGGCGGCCGGGCCCGTTCCGAGCGCCATGGCCGCGGCGAACGCGAACGCCGCGGTCGCCGCGAACCCGCGACGTGCCCGCCGCCTGCCGGTCAGGCCTGGTGATGACTTCAGTGGCATCTTCGGCTCCCTGGTCGGATGATCGCAAACAGGTGGCGGCGAGATTTCCGGGAACGCTTCCAGAAATCGGACGTTAGCAGGGAACCCACTTGTCGTGAAGACCTTTTACGTTCAATGAATTATTGTTTCGGATATTCCAGATCACCCGGAAGCCCACGCCGGACGCACCCCTTCCCGTTATTCGACCGCATTCGACTTCGAATGCTTTCGAATGACCGGGGTCGTTGTGCGTCGGCGCTTTGACGCGACCCGCCGCGCCCGCGCCCGGCCACGCGCGGGACGCGTGAGGCGGTGTGAGGTTGCCTCGACTTCCGGTCAACGTTTCGCGGCGTCACCGGCATTTCAGGGGTGTGGACAGAGCGCGGAGCGGGTTGGCGGCGTTGTGCGTCGGCGCGGTGACGGCGATGGTCGTCACCGGTCTGGCCCAGGGCGAGGACGTCTCGCCGAGGGCCGGGGCCGAGGTGTTGTCGGTGGCGGTCACGGTCAGCGCGCCGGGCCCGACGACCGCGGCACCACCCGAGGTGGCGGTGTCGGTCGAGCCGACGCCCGAGCCCGCACCGACACCGGAGCCCGAACCGGAGCCGGTGAGCCTGGCCGGGTTCGCGCCGTCGGTGCGTCGCGGCGTCCTGGTGCACGACCTGCGCTCGGGCGCGGAGCTGTTCGCCGAACGCCCTGACGAGCCGTTCCCGACGGCGTCCGTGGTGAAGCTGCTGATCGCGCTCGACGCGCTGGACCGCGGCGCCGCGCCGGCCCGCGACGTGGCCCGGATGATCGCCACCAGCGACGACGACATCGCCAACCGCCTGTGGCGCCCGTCGATCCCGCGCCGCTGGGCGGAGGAGATCGGGCTGCCGGGCCTGTCGCCGCCGGCCGACCCGAACCAGTGGGGCGACACCCGGATGACCGCACGCGACGTCGTCGCCGTCTACCGGCACGTGCTGCACTCGCCGCACGCCGGGGTGATCGTGCCCGCGCTGGAGGGCGCGACGCCGACCGGCGCCGACGGCTTCGACCAGACCTTCGGCATCCCCGACGCCGTGGGCGCGCACCAGTGGGGCGTGAAGCAGGGCTGGGCGTGCTGCTACGACGGCCTGCGGGTGCTCAACACCACCGGCGTGGTCGACGGCCGCTACGTGGTCGCGGTGCTGACCGGGCACGACAGCGCCACCGGTTACCCGAGGGCCGCCGCGCTGGTCACCGACCTGGTCGCCGCCCTCACCCCGCTGTTCGCCGGGCCCTGACCGCGTCCGCTGCCGAGCCGGACCCGGGGCCGACCGTCGACAGGGCCACCGCGGTGACCCAGGGCAGGGCCAGCAGGAGGCTGCCGAGCAGGTCGGTGGGGTAGTGGACGCCCGTGTAGAGGCGTTGCGCGGCCACCGCCACCGGTATCGCCAGGGCGATCGCCACCACCGCCCACCGCCACCACTTCCGCGTGCCGCGCACGACCAGCACGGCCACCGACGTGCCGAGGACCACCGACGCGGCGACGTGACCGGACGGGAAGCTCGACGTGGGCGGCAGGCCGTCGGGCAGCTTGGCCGCCGGGCGGGCGCGGTCGACGATCGCGGTGGTGATCAGGAACAGCGTGACCTCACCCAGCATCCCCAACGCGACCAGCAGCACGGGCCGCCAGGAGCGCGTCGTGGCCAGCGCCAGCACGCAGGCGACCACCGCGGCCCCGATCACCGGCCACGTGCCGCTGAACGCCCCGACCCGGTCCATCGCCGCGTCCCAGCCGGGGACGCGGCGTTGCGCGATCCACTCGACGACGGCCCGGTCCCAGGCGGTCGGCACGTCCGGTCCGGCGGCGGTCAGCCACGAGCCGAGGGCGAACAACGCGCCGAGCAGCAGGCCCCAGACGACCAGCAGCCGCGCCGCGACCAGCCGGAAGTCGGGCGGCACCCGCACCCGGCGCCCGGACACGGGCCGGAGGTCGTCCGCCGCTTCCGGCGCCAAACCCCGCGACAGCGGCACTTCCGGCAGTCCCTCCTCACGCCGCCACCGGCGGAACACCTCGGTGGTCAGGGCCAGCCACACCAGGCCGAGCAGCCAGCCGCCGAGCACGTCCGTGGCGTAGTGCACGCCGAGCGCGACCCTCGTGAAGCCGACCACCACCACGACCGCGACCACCAGCGGGGCCAACACCCGACGTGCCCGCCGAACGGAGGCGAACACCAGCAGCAGCACGCCGTACGTCACGGTGGCCCCGAGCGTGTGCCCGCTGGGGAAGCTCCAGCCCGCGGCGGTGGCCACCTCGACGTCCACCAGCGGGCGCAGCCGCTCGACCAGCTCCTTCACCACCACGCCGAGCAACCCGCCACCGAGCGCCGTGACGACCACGTGCGCCGCCACCCAGGGCCGCCGGCGCAGGAGCAGCCAAGCCACCGCCAACGCGGTCACCCCGGTGAGCGTCGCCGTGTCACCGAGCCGCGTCATCCCGCTCATCGCCGCGACGAGGCCTCCCGACCCGCCGACCCACCGCGTGAGCCCGTCCGAGATCGCCTGGTCGACCTCGCGCACGGGCGCCCACTCCGCCCACACGGACACCACGACCACCGCGAACGCGACACCGGCGGCGGCCGCGGCCACCCACGACACCGCGCTCCGCACCGCGAACCGCTCGACGACCACCACCTGCCGCGCCTCACGTGTCGTCATCACCAAGGTGGTGTGCCCAAATGGATCAACGGGCAATCCTCGGCGCGCGGTGGCGTCGTGCCGGCCGGACCGTTCACGCATTGCGGTGACGTCCGTTGCGGTGGCCCCGGGGCATTCGATAGGGCTGAGGGGTTGCCCACCACCGAAGGAGCCGCCGAGTGAACCCGGACCTGCTGCGCAACTACCTCGCCGAGCACCGCTTCGGACGCCGTGACGTGCTCAAGCTGGCCGGTGCCGCCGGCGCCGCCGGACTGGTCGGAGCTCCCGCCGGCGCCGCGCCCGCCGAGGCCGGCCGGCCGGACGACACGCCGTTCGACTACGCCGACCCGGCGAACCTGGCCGACTGGGCGCCGAGCCGGTACGGGCCCGACGACCAGCGCGGCGCGTTCAACGAGGTCACGCCGGCCAAGACCGCCGCCGCGCTCGGCCTGCTGCGCGCGCACCGCGAGGTCACCACCTACAACCTCGGCGAGCTGATGTGGAACGGCTTCCCGGCCTTCAGCACCGACCCGCGCCGCACCTACGAGCAGCGGCTCACGATCTGGGGATACCCGCCGCCACCGGGCTTCGCCGAGCAGGGCGGCGTCCTGGTCAAGCTGGAACCGCTGGGCGACAACAGGTTGAGCCTGCACGAGGAGCGGTTCGAGGCGGAGTTCTCGCCCAGGCACCCGAAACCGCTCGCCGCGACGCACCAGATCGGCAGCCAGCTCGACAACCTCAACCACATCGGCGCGTCCGACCTGTTCTACAACGGCCTGCGCGGGCCCGACATCGCCCGCGGCCACGGCACCGTCCGGCTCGGCGCCGAGCACATGGGCCCGGTGGTCACCAGGGGCGTGCTGCTGGACGTGCTCGGGGTGAAGCTCGCCCGCGACCGCGTCGAGGACCTGGCCGAACCCGCGAGCAACGGCCGGCCGCTGCTGCGCGAGAACTACCGCATCACCTTGGACGACATCCGGGACGCCATGGAGTTCGGCGGCGTCCGCCACCTGGAGCCCGGTGACGTGGTGCTGTTCCGCACCGGCTGGAACCAGTTGCTGGCCCGCCGCGACCCGGCCGACATCGCCCGCTGGGAGGGTTCGCGCGGGCTGCCCGGCATCTACCTGCGCGAGGCGCGCTGGCTGGCCCGTTCCCGCCCGGTGATCGTCGGCGGCGACACGTGGGCCCTGGAGGTGCTGGGCAACCCGGTCAACGACGACGGCACGGCGTTCCCCGTGCACCAGGAACTGATCATGCGCCACGGCATCCGCATCGGCGAGTCCTACGTCCTGGACCGGCTCGCCGCCGACCGCGTGCACGAGTTCGTCTTCATCGTGACACCGCAGTACGCCGAGGGCGCCACGGCGGGCAACACGCCACCCGCCGCGCTCGGGCACCCCCGGCGTCGCTGACCGGCTCGGCTAGCTGGGCACGGCGAACATGTGCGTCATCGCCGAGTTGTGCTGCGGCACGCCCGGACCCGCGGAGCCGGACTCGTCGGTCAGGCCGTTCGCCTGCCCCTGGATCGCGCCCGTGGGCCCGTCGACGTACTCCGCCCGCACGTAGGCGTAGATCCGGTCGCACCCCGGCTGGAGAGTGATCGTGGTGTACAGCGGCACCGCCTTGTGGTGGGTCTGCCTGGACACGCTCACGCTCGTCTGGGCGGCCGGTGCGGAAGCGCAGATGGCTTCGCCGTTCATCTGGTGGGCGTACAACGTGAAGCGCGCGCCGGACGTCGTGCTGGAGTGCTCGCACGCGGTGGGGTAGCAGGACATGTACTCCACGTCCGCGATCACCGCGACCTCCTCGTGGCCCGACCCGATGGTCCGGTCGAGGATCGGCGTGTAGACGGGTTTGGCCCCGACCACGGTGTTGCCGTTGGGCAGCGACGTCTGCATCGCCGACCCGTTCACGTCCTCCGCGACCTGCAGGGAGGCGAAGCGCAACGTGCCGCTGACCGTGAACGAGGACGTGGCCTCGGCCAGCGAGCTGGTCCGCACGTAGAGGGTGCACGTCAGCGTGCCGGTCGAGGTGGCGGAGACCAGGAACCGGTTGATGATCGTGATGTCGCCGCGGCCCGGGTTGGCGTTGGCGGCCGGGTCGAGGTTCTCGCCGAGGACGACGTTGCCGCCGCCCGCGCCGGCGCAGCGCACCTCGTTGTCGACCAGGTTGACGTGCGCGGAGTTGTAGGCGCGCAGGGTCGAGTAGACGTAGGCGGTCTGCCCGGCCGTCATGGACGCCTCGATCCGGCCCATCGCCTGCACCTTGTGCATCTTCTTGCTCGCGGCCGGCACGTCGGTGATCGCCACCGGCCCGAAGGTGGTGGACGTGGCCGCGCCGGCCGGTGTCGTGACCCCCACGAGCGCGGCGGCGGTGACCGCGCCGATCGCCGCGAGGCGTTTCCACGTGCGTGCGGAACTCATCAGGCTCCCCTCATCACGGCCGAAGCCGTCCCCAGTGCTGCCGTCGGGCCAGGCTAGCCCGCCGCACCGCGCCCGGAGGCGGCGTTGAAGAGCATCGTCCGGCCGGCGCGGACCGGGGTCACGGTCGAGGCGGCGTTGGTGCCCGGTTCATTGGGCTGACCATCCGTGACGGCGTGCTGACTTACCGTGTGTCGATAGGTACCGATTGACATTCGATAGGTAGCGCGCGAAACTCGATGCATGCTTACGACGCATCGAGCGGTAGTCGCGCTCCGGGTGTTCCTCGTGTTGATGTTCGGCGTCCTGGTCCTGTTCCAGGTCATGTCGCTGCCCGGCCAGTTCCGGAGCATGGCCGAGGAGTCGCCGGACCTCGCGTACCTGAGGTGGCCGCTGACCGCGGTGTCGGTGTTCTGGGTGCTGTGCGTCCAGGTGGTCATCGTGTCCATCTGGAAGCTGCTCACCCTGGTGCAGAAGGACCGCATCTTCAGCGAGGCGTCGTTGAGGTGGGTGGACGCGATCGTGTGGGCGATCGCCGCCGCGTGGGTCGTGTTCCAGTGCTTCTTCCTCTACGTCGGCTTCAACGCCGACGACCCCGGCGGCCCGCTCGTGCTGTTCCTGATGTCGATCGGCATCACCGTGGTGGGGCTGCTGGTGGTGGTGATGCGCGCGCTGCTGCGGCAGGCCACCACGCTGCGGTCCGACATGGAGCAGGTCATCTGATGGCGATCATCGTGCGCATCGACGTCGAGCTGGCCAAGCGCAAGATGAGCGTCGGTGAGTTCGCCGAGCGGATCGGGCTCACGCCGTCGAACGTGGCCGTGCTGAAGAACGGCCGGGCGAAGGCGGTGCGGTTCAGCACGCTGGAGGCCATGTGCCGGGTGCTGGAGTGCCAGCCGGGCGACCTGCTCGAGTGGGTCGACGACGACGAGGACGGCGTCCTCGTCGCGCCGGCTGGGGACGAGGACGACCGGTGATCGAGGTGCGCGGGCTGACCCGGCGTTACGGCGACGTGCTCGCCGTCGACGACCTGAGCTTCACCGTCGAGCCCGGCAAGGTGACCGGGTTCCTCGGCCCGAACGGCGCGGGCAAGTCCACCACGATGCGGGTCGTGCTCGGCCTCGACCGGGCGACCACGGGCACGGCGCTGGTGAACGGGCGGCCGTACGCGTCGTTCGCCGAACCGCTCCGGGAGGTCGGCGCGCTGCTCGACCCCGGCGCGGCGCACCCCGGCCGCACCGGGCGCGGTCACCTGCGCGTGGCCGCCCGGTCGAACAGGATCCCGCGACGCCGGGTGGAGGAGGTGATCGAGCGGGTGGGGCTCGGCGGCGCGGCACGTCGGCGGATCAAGGGCTACTCGCTCGGGATGCGGCAACGACTGGGCATCGCGACCGCGCTCATCGGCGACCCCGGCGTGCTGGTGTTCGACGAGCCGATCAACGGGCTCGACCTCGACGGCGTCCGGTGGATCCGCGGCCTGCTGCGCCAACTCGCCGACGAGGGCCGCACCGTGCTGATCTCCAGCCACCTGCTCGGCGAGATGGAGCAGATCGCCGACCGGCTGGTCGTCATCGGCCGCGGCCGGCTCATCGCCGACGCCACGACCGAGCAGATCCTCCAGCGGGCTCGGGCACGTCCAGGTGCGCGTGCGCAGCCCCGAACCGGACCACCTGCTCGCCGGGCTCCGCGAGCACGGGTTCGACGTGGAGCGGGTCGACGGACGCGAGCTGCGCGTCGACGGCGGCACGGCCGAGGAGGTGGGCGCGCTCGCCCACTCGCTGAACGTCCCGCTGCACCACCTGTCCGAGGTGCGCCAGTCGCTCGAGGACGCGTACCTGGAACTGACCGACAGCAGCGTCGAGCACCACGGCCGCGAGCCCGTGCTCACGACGGAGGAGGCACGGTGACGGCCCTGGCTCACGACGTCCGCATCGGACGCGTGTTCGCCCGCGCGTGCGCCGCGGAGTGGACGCGGTTGTGGACGGTGAGGGCGACGTGGTGGTTCCTGGCCGCGGCGGCCGTGACGATGGTGGGCATCGCGACCATCGCGGGCCTGGAGGCGGCCTCGAACCCGATCCGCCGCAGGGCGGGTCGGCGCGGGCGGCGGCGGCCGTCACCGGTCTGCCGGGTCAGTTCGCGCTGCTCGCGCTCGCCCTCACCGCGGTGACGTCCGACTACGCGACGGGCGGGATCGTGCCGAGCCTGCAGTGGACGCCGCGTCGTGCGGTCCTGTTCCTGTCGCGGGCGACCGTGGCGGTGGGTGCGGCCACCGGCGTCGGCGTGCTGCTGGCGTCCGCCGCGACCCTCGCGTCCTTCCTCGCCGCACGGCCGCTGCTCACCCTCGGCGGCGGCTGGGACGTGCTGCCCGACGTCGCTTTCGTGTTCGCGGCCGGGTCGGCGTTCGCGCTGGGTCTCGGTTTCCTGCTCCGCCACACGGCGGGCGTGCTCGTCACCGTGTTCCTGCTGATGCTCGTGCTGCCGCTGATGCTGCCGAACTTCGGCTACGAGTGGATGTCCGCGCTCGCCGACCTCCTGCCCGGTTCGGGCGCGGCGTTCCTGCTGATCGGCGAGGTGCCGGGGATGACGCGCACGTCCTCGTTCGTCACGATGCTCTGTTGGGCCGCGGGCGCCCTGCTGCTCGGCTGGCTGCGCCTGTCCCGCGACGACGCCAACCGCTGATCGACGCAACCGCTCATCGACGCGGGCGGGACCCGTTGGGGGGTTGGAAAACGCGGTGACGTCGTCTGGTGAAAGCGGGGAAACCTGCGGCGCGATTCGATTAGCATCCGCGAGTGCAGATCTCCGTCCACGTCCCGTACGACGAGCAGCGCCTGCGTCGCGCGCTCAAGTTCGTGGTGCGCCCGCAGACCAAGAAGTTGCGCGTCCTGGGCATGATCATGGTGCCGGCCGGCGGACTGATGTGGCTCACCGGCAGCGACTGGCCGTTCCCGGTGCTGTTGATCGTCCTTGGCCTGGCGTACGCCTTCTTGTTGGAGCCGTTCATGGTGCGGCAGAGCCTGCGCGCCCTGAACCCCTCCGCCCGGCAGGACTACGAGCTGACCCTGGACGAAGCCGGCTTCGCCATGAAGGCGGAGTCGTACGAGCAGCGGCTGGCGTGGTCGACGATCCAGCGCGTCGACGAACAGCCCGACGCGTGGTTCCTCGTGATCGCCAAGAACCAGGCCCTGCCGGTCTACAAGGACCTGATGACCGAGGAGCAGCGCGTGCTGTTCGCCGACATCCTCGCCCGACGCGCGGCCGCCTGAGCCGGGCCGGACCCGCCGGGATGGACCCGCCGGGATGGCCCGCCGCCGGCTGCGGCGGGCCACCCGGACCGGTGTCACGACGTGGCGTTCTCCGACGGCAGGTAGTCGGCGTCCGTGCGGGCGCCCGTCAGCAGGGCGTACGCGTGGGCCACCGACACCATCGTCATGTGGTGGTGCCAGCCCTGGTAGCTGCGGCCCTCGAAGTCGTGCAGGCCGTAGGGGTCGCGCGCCGCGTTCGCGTCCGCCCGGTCCTTCCGGGCGATCAGGTCGAACAGCTCCGGCACCGCCCGGTCCACCAGGTTGGTGATCCAGTACCGCGTCGGCGCGGTGCTGCCGATCGGGCGCTCGGCGACCAGCCGCACCGGCGACCCCTGACGCCTCTCGGTGTCGACCAGCCGCGCCGACGCCGCGCGGACCTGGACGCGGCCCGCGCCGTGCCCGGTCAACTGCGGCCAGACCCGGTGGGCCGACGGGTGCTCCCGCCAGCCGCGCAGGACCTCCGACGGGCTCAGCGCCCGCCGGCCGACCCGCTGGTCCGCCTGCCTGGTCCCCGGCACCGCGCGCAGGTGCGGCTCCGCCAGCAGGCGCTCGTCGCCCTTGACGCCGATCACGTACCCCAGTCCGCGATCGGTCAGGTCGTCGAGCAGACGTGATGCCGTGGGCATGTCCGTGGCGTCGAACACCACCGGCGCGGCCGGCACGCGCAGGGCGATCAGCTCGTCGAGCATCCCCAGCATGTGCCCGCGCGCGCAGATACCTCCCTCGTGGTCCGGGATCCTCGTGCGACGACGCCGCTCCGCGTCCTCGGTCCACCGCCTCGACAGCAGCAGCCGCCAGTTGACCGGCACGGCGGTCTCCTCGACGTCCAGTTGCAGGCTCATCCCCAGTTGACAGTTGACCAGGCGACCCGCGTGACGCACGAACCGGCGCTCGACCCCCACCGAGTGGTCGCCGCGTTTGTGGATCACCGCGTGCCCGACCAACCAAGCCCGCACCGGCAACCGCTCCACGAGGTACAGCGCCAGCGCGTCGCGCACCGGCTGCCAGTCCCACGGGCTCTGGTTGACGAACTGCTGCAGCGACTGGACGGCCGATCCGCCGCCCGCCAGCTCGGCGATCTTGCTGATGGACTTGCGCCCGACCGCGTTGACGAGGCCCGACAGGTAGATCTCAGCCCAACGCCGCTGGTCCGCACGCGGCATGGACTGGAACATCCGGTGCGCGAACGCACGCGCACCGCCAGCTAAATGCGTCTGCAACTCCACCAGAAACTCCCCCAAGTGGTTCTGTCTTGACCCGTTGTCGCACCGGCACCGCGTCGCCGCGGTGTGCTCCGGGCGATGACTAGCTCGCCAGAGTCGCGGTGCCTCCCAACCCGCCCAGCGCCAACGCCGCCATCACCGACGGCCGCGCGCCGACGACGATGACCTCGGCGCCCGCCGGCAGCCGCTGCTGGGCGTAGACCAGGGCGCGGACGGCGCCCGGCGTCAGGCCGGTCACCTCGCGCATCTCGATCACGAGGCGGCGCACCTGCCCGCCGCCGAGTTCGTCGAGCAGGTCCCGCAGACGGGGCAGCGCCTCGTCGTCCACTTCGCCTGCCAGGTGGATCGTGGTCGACCGGCCGTTCGACCCCGAGTAGACCGACGTGCTCATCCCGAACCCTCCTCGTTGGACGATGTGTGCGCCCACAGCACGGCCGCGGACCGCGCGGGCAGGCGCAGGACGTGGCCGTCGCGCAGCGTCGTCGCGGCGTCGAGCGGCCGGGCGAATCCGGTGTTGGCGAAGACGCGCCACGTGCTGTCGGCGGGTGGCTGGGGGAGAGCCACTTCCTTGTCCTCTGACCCGGCGTTCGCGGCCACGACCACAGTATCCAAACGATCCGACAATCCAGCGCCCCCCGGATTCGGATCGTGGATCATGGCGATCACCAGGTGCGAGTCGGCCGACCAATCCGGTTGCCAAGCGCGCTCGCCGTGCCAACTGACCGGCGGGTAGCCGCCGTCCGGTGTGGATTCACCGTGCGGGTGCTCGGCGCGCCGCAGCACCGGGTGCGCCCGCCGGAACTCCAGGCAGGCCCTGGTGAACTCGACCAGGTCCCGGTTGCGGTCGACCAGCGACCAGTCGACCCAGGTCGACGGACCGTCGTGCGGGTAGGCGTTGTTGTTGCCGCCCTGCGTGCGGCCGAACTCGTCGCCGGCCAGCAGCATCGGCACGCCCCGGCTGGTGAGCAGCAGCAACAGCGCGTTGCGCACCTGCCGCGCCCTCGTGCCGAGCACCTCCGGGTCGTCGGTCGGCCCCTCCACGCCGCCGTTCCAGCTGGCGTTGTGGTCCTCGCCGTCGCGGCCGTCCTCGCCGTTGAGGTGGTTGTGCTTGTGGTCGTAGGACGCCCAGTCGGCGAGGGTGAACCCGTCGTGGCAGGTCACGAAGTTGACCGACGCGGTGGCGCCGCGCCCGCTGTAGAGGTCGGGCGATCCGACGAGTCGGGTGGCGACGTCACCGGTGGTTCCCCCGCGTCCCACCAGGAACGCCCGCAGCGCGTCGCGGTACCGCCCGTTCCACTCCATCCATCGGCCGTAGTGCGGGAAGGCACCGACCTGGTAGAGGCCGCCCGCGTCCCACGCCTCCGCGATCAGCCGCGTGCCCGCCAGCACGGGGTCCGCGGCCAGCGCCGCCACGAGCGGCGGGTCGGCCAGCGGCGCGCCGTCACGGCCGCGCGTGAGCACCGAGGCGAGGTCGAAGCGGAAGCCGTCCACGTGGTACTCGTGCACCCAGTGGCGCAGGCTGCGCACGACCCACTCCCGCACCAGCGGGTGGTTGGCGTTGAGCGTGTTGCCCGCGCCGCTGAAGTTGCGGTGCCTGCCGGACTCGTCGAGCAGGTAGTAGGACGACTCGTCCAAGCCGCGCAGCGACAGCGTGGGCCCGCGGTGGTCGCCCTCGGACGTGTGGTTGAAGACCACGTCCAGGACCACCTCGATGCCCGCCGCGTGCAGCTGCTTCACCAGTTCCTTCAGCTCCACGTCGGGCCGTTCGCCGCGGGCGTAGTTCGCCTTCGGTGCGAACACGCCGACCGGGCTGTAGCCCCACGTGTTGAGCAGCGGCACGCCCGTCTCCGGGTGCACGTGGACGTTGTCGGTCTCGTCGAACTCGAAGACCGGCATCAGCTCCACGCAGTTGACCCCGAGCCGGCGCAGGTACGGGATCTTCTCGGCCAACCCGGCGAACGTGCCGGGAGCGGCCACACCGGACGTTTCGGACCGGGTGAAGCCCCGCACGTGCAGCTCGTAGACCACCAGGTCCTCGGTGGGCACGCGCGGCGGCCGGTCGTCGCCCCAGTCGAAGTCCGGGGTGGCGATCCGCGACCGGTAGGCGGGCCGCCGCCCCCACTCGCCGGCGCCGGCCAGCAGCCGCGCGTCCGGGTCGAGCAGCACGGGACCGCGCTCGCCGGCGCGCTCGACCCGGAACCCGTAGTCCGCGTCCGCGGGCGCCAGGCCGAGCACGTGCGCGGTGAACACCTCGCCGACCCGGTGCTCCGGCGGGAACTCCAGTTCGGTGAGGACCGAACCGTCGTCGCGGTCCATCAGCACCAGCCACATGCGGTCCGCCCGCGCCGCGGCGACCGCGAAGTTCACGCCGTCCGCCGTCGGGGTAGCCCCGAACGGGGTGGGGCTGCCCGGTGCGAGCCGCAGCCCGGCCAGGCGGCCCGTCGCCGTCGTGGTCACCGTTCGTCCTCCCCCAGGGGCCGCAGGCGCACCTGGACCGTCCGCCTGGCCGTGCCCTCCGGCAGCTTCACCGTCATCTTCTCCGCGTCGAAGTCCTGGTACGGACTGCCGTCCACGAGCACCCGGTCGAGCACCACCCGACCGCGCGGCAACGCGTCCGGGGCCACCCGCAGCAGGCCGCCCGGGAACGTCGCGTCCGCGTCCGGCGAGAACCACAGGTCGAGCGGCTCGCCGTGCCACAGCAGTCTGTTGTAGACGGTCGCGAGGTAGCACAGCTCCGCGGAGTGGTACATGCTCATGGAGTGGTTGCCCTTGAGGCGCTCCAGGCCCGCGAGGTAGGGCGATCCGGCGGCCTGCACGGCGAAGTACACCGCGCCGTCGTCGTGGTCGAGGAAGAACGCGTTGTAGAACGCCTCGGCCTCGGCCGCGTGCTTGAGGTACTCGGCGTCGCCCGTGGAGCCCGCCAGGACCAGGTAGGCCAGGATCGCCTGCTCCTGCTGCCACCACGCCTTGCGGTCGTGCCAGACGAACGCGTGCCGCCCGTCGCGGGCCTGCCGCTCCAGCACGTCGTACCAGCCGCCGCGCCGGGGGTCGCGCCCGACGCCCGGCATGGTGGCGGCCAGCCGCGCGGCCGTGCGCGTGTACTCGTTCTTGGGGCGCAACGCGTTCATCCGGGTGAGGTTCCACGCGATCTTGAGGTTGTGCCCCACCACCGCGCGGTCCTGCTGCCAGCCCCACGTCTTGTCCGGCGTCCAGTCCGCGTGGAACCGCTCGCGCACGAACGGGCTCGCGTCCGGGCCCCGGTCGGGGAAGTGGGTCACGATCATGTCGAACGTGTGCTCCAGCATCCGCAGGTAGCGCTGCTCGCCGGTGGCCAGGTACAGGTTGAACAGGTAGGCCGGTGCGTGGTCGCCGACGGAGTTCCAGTTCTTGCGCGACCTGTTGCGCCCCAACGACTCCGCGTGCGGGCTCAGGGTCAGCGGGTCGACGTGCGAGAAGTAGCCGCCCAGGCGCGGGTCGGCGAAGTGCCGCTCGAACAGCCGGATCGTCGCCTCGATGTCGTCGCGCAGCCACGGCGTGCCGGTGAGCCGGTAGGTCTGCACCAGGCCGGCGAGCGCGTAGATCTGCTCGTAGGCCGGGATGGTCAGCTCGTCGTCGCTGAACTCGGAGGCGAACAGCTTGCGCTGCCTGCCGCCGTCGACCTCCAGGCCGTGGTACCAGTACACCAGGCGGCCGACGTCGGTCTCGTCGACGAAGCGCAGGTTGTCCCGCAGGTACTCGGAGCCGCGCTCGGCGACCTCCAGGTGCGCCTCGTCGCCGGTCAGCATGTACGCGGTGGCCATGCCGTAGACCAGGCGGGAGATCGTGTCGGTCTCCTGCACGTGCGAATCGGTCTTGTCGCCGCCCAGCCGCAGCACCGTGCGGTAGTCGGCGAAGTCCACCGGGCCCGTGCCGAACTGCGCGCGGCGGTAGAACTTCGCCAGCGACCGGACCTGGTCGACCCACCAGTCGGGCCGGTCGAACACCGGGCGGCCCGCGTCGTCCGCGACCAGCCAGATCCGCTCCGCCTGCTGGCGGCGCGGGCCGGGGTAGACGGGGCCGAAGCTGAACACCATCGCGCCCGGCTTGAGCATCTCGTCCAGCCGGCCGTTGACGTCCCGGTAGGGCTCGCCGAGGTTGCGCACCAGCTGGGCCGCGGTCTCCGACGTGCGGTGCACGACCTCGCGGTCGCCGCCGAACGTGTCCAGCACCAGCCGGTCGCCGGAGGACTCGACGACGTAGCCGCCGTAGAGGTCGGAGTAGGTGCGTTCGGGCGCCGCGGTCACGCCGCCACCAGCCTGGCGGACAGCTGCTCGATGACGGTGCGGGCCAGCAGGTGGCAGTGCTCGACGGTGCGCGTGCTGATCAGGTCGCGGTCGACGGCCACGTCGGTGTCGGAGTAGACCGCGCCCATGTTGCGCACGTCGCTGACCAGGTTGTTGTGGCAGGTGACCGTGCGGCCTGCCATGACCTCCGGCGCGGCGGACATCAGCCACAGGCCGTGGCAGGAGAACACCTTCAGCAGCCGGGGGATGCGGAACGCGCGGCGCATCACCTGCACCGCGGGCGCCACGCCGCCGGGCCGTTCGCTGTAGCGGAGCCGGTCCGACACCATGCCGGACGGGACGATCAGCGCGTGCAGGGCGTTGAGCTCGTGGTAGTCCAGGGCTTCGAGGTCGCCGTCCACCGCGACCTCGCCGCCGAGCTCGCGGCCGGTGAAGGTCAGCGACTCGTTGCCCCAGAGGCGGGTGTAGAGCTTCACCTCGGCGCCCGCCTCGGCGAACCGCAGGCGGTAGTAGTCGATCTCCGTCTCGACGAAGTCGCTCTCCATGAGGATGCCGATGCGCAGCCCGGTGAGCGGCCCGGGTAGGACGGGAGCGTTCAGGTCCATGGGATTCTCCATCTGGGTGGTCCGAAGTGGACTGCCGCCTCGTCGCGGCACGGGAGGTGGGGGGGGGGGGGGGGGGGGGCGGCCCCCCCCCCCCCCCCCCGCAGGGACAGGAGGGTACTGCCCCCCGGGTCGGGG